>JBNJDQ010000043.1:0-16163 GCA_051745065.1 Fibrobacterota bacterium | reverse complement strand
CAGTTATATTAAATTCATTAACGACAACCCCGGTGCGGATTTCTCCGTTTCCTCGGGGATTGCCGGAACCTTCAGCTTTAAATAGAGGAACGGCCCTTTTATGAATATCTGGTTGATTATTGCAATACCTCTGATTTCCTCTCTGATCGGGTGGGTGACAAACTTCCTGGCGGTCAGAATGATCTTTCGGCCCTATCGACCGATCAGTATTCTGGGTATTACCGTGCAGGGGTTGCTGCCACGGCGAAAAGCCGAACTGGCCGGACGTATCGGGACCACCGTGGAAAGCGAGCTGATTTCCCATGCCGATATTCGTGCTGTTCTGGATGATCCCGCGTTCCATAATGAAGTGGTCGGCCGGATCATGGAGAGCATACAAAAGGTGATTACGCAGAAGCTTGCGGCCAACCCCATGATTGGTGCCTTTTTAAGCGGTGATGTTATGGATACGATCCTCTCCATGCTGCGCAGCAATATCGAAAAAGAGGTACCGGCTTTTATGGCTGGAATGTTTGAGCGCATGGAAGAGCACATCGATGTGCAGGCCCTGGTGGAGGAAAAAATCCGCAATTTTGATATGCGCAAGCTGGAGGAGATTGTCTACGCCATTGCCGCAAAAGAGATGAAGGCCATTGAAGTATTCGGGGCCGTCCTCGGTGCAGTGGTGGGGGTTGTGCAGGTTGTCCTGATCCTTTTTCTCGGGTAGAGGTGTTCATGCGGGTATCTGTGATTATTGCAGTTTTTATGATCGTATGTATGATCCATGCTGATGGGGATGACACGCTCTCCTGCGGTGTTTCGTCGGATTCCCTGCAGTACGGCGGGGATATTCATATCATGATTCCGAAACTTTCCGGGGATTCCCTGAGCCTGTCTGACAGCGTGCATCTTGGCGGTGATCCTCTCTGGCCTGTGGACACGGTGCGTGTCAATGGTGACGGCAGGTCTGTGCTGACGGTGCAGCCCCTCGCCCTGGGACAATGCACAATTCCGGATTTTTCTGTGCAGTATCCCGCAGAAAAGGACGGAAAAGAATACCTCTGCCGCAGTGGTTCCGTGACGGTGCTTCCCGCCCGGGCAGATACTTCCCATGTTCCGCAGCCGGCAGGTAAGATTCCGGCATTTGCGGGGTTTCCCTGGCAGTACGCTGCAGCTCTTTTGGCCGGCGCTGCCGCCGTGATAATTTTGGTCTGGCTTCTGGTGTCCACCCTGTTTTCCAATAGAGGAAAAAAGAACGCCCCTGTACCGGATCAGCCGCCTTTTGAAGAATTTACGGCGGCTCTGCAGACAATTTCCCGGGAGGGATACCTTTCGCGCGGGGCGTACCGGGACTGCACTTTCCTGATTTCCTCCGCCCTCAAGCGGTATCTCGGTCGGGTGTACGGCGTACCACTTCAGGAATCCACGGCCCGGGAGTTTCGTGCCTGGCTTGATGATGCAGATATGTCCGGATCCAGAGTGCGGGAGCTGAAAAAATTTATTCGCGAAACAGAGCCCGTGAAGTTTGCCCATGTAACGCCGCCTCCGGAGAGTGTGCAGGGGTGGATGGATCTGAGCAGGGCCGTTGCAGAGCAGACAGAGGCAGAACGCCGTGCTGCTGCCGAATCTGCAGGGGGTGAAAAATGACTTTTGCAGCCCCCCATGCCTTCTGGCTCCTGCTTCTGCTGATACCGATTGCTTTTCTCTACGTTCTGCGGGAGCGCTCACGGCGCCGGGCAATACCCTTCTCCCGAACTGCGGAGATCCGTTCCATGGCACAGCCCCTTTCCCTGGGTCTGCGTCATGGTCTGCTGGTGCTGCGTCTGGGCGGACTGGCCCTGCTTATTATCGCTCTTGCCCGCCCGCGGGAAGGCTCGACCTCACGGGTGATTACCTCACGCGGGGTAGATATTATGCTGGCCCTGGATGTATCTCCCTCCATGCGGGGGTTGGATTTTCAGCCGGATCACCGCCTCGCTGTTGCCAAGGAGGAACTGCAGAATTTTATCGATAACCGAAGACATGACCGCATCGGCCTGACGGTTTTTGGCGGACGGGCCTACACCAAATGTCCCCTGACCCTGGATTATGATATTCTGCGTGATTTTATTACACAGGTTGAATTTGAAGAAAAAGAGTGGGGAACCGCCATTGGAACGGCCATTGCCACGGCGGCAAACAATCTGAAGGAAAGCAGCGCCGAAAGCCGCATCATGATTCTTCTGACGGACGGCGCCAGTAATCGCGGAGAGATTCAGCCGCGGGAAGCGGCCAAAGCTGCGGCGACTCTGGGAATTAAAATTTACACCATTGCCGTGGGCAAAGAGGGGCGGGTGCCCTATAAAACGGTGCGGTACAATCCTTTTGTCAGCAACGGAAAGGATACGGTCATAGAACACCGTGAGTCTGATCTGGATGAAGAAAGCCTGCAGGAGATTGCCGAGATTTCCGGAGGTGAATTTTTCCGGGCTCATTCCTCTCAGGAGCTGAAAAATATTTATGAAAGTATTAATCGTATGGAAAAAAGCGAAATTAAGACCCGTCAGTGGACGGTCTGGCAGGAACGGTTCCACCCCTGGCTGATCTGGGGATTTGTTCTGCTGCTTATGGATTTCCTTCTTTCTTACACCCGGTTCAGGAGGCTTCCCTGATGCGTTTTGAAGAACCGCAGTTTCTCTGGGCTCTGCTTTTTCTGCCGGTTATTATCGGCCTTTTTACGGCTTTTTCCCTCTGGCGCAGGCGCGGGCTTGCCCGTTTTGCCGAGCACGCTTTGCTGGCACGGCTTCTTCCGCAGAATATCTTTTCCCTGCGTCCACTCAAGGCGGTGCTGTTTTGCACAGCCTATGTTCTGCTGACTGCAGCCCTTGCCCGGCCGCAGTTCGGCCTGAAGCTGCGGACTGTGGAAAAGCAGGGGATCGACATTATGATTGCCCTGGATGTGTCCCGCAGTATGTTGGCCGAAGATATTACCCCCAATCGCCTGCGCCGGGCGAAGCATGAAATAACCCAATTGTTAAAACTTCTGGAGGGAGACCGGGTGGGGCTGACTCTCTTTGCGGGAACCAGTTTTATCCAGATGCCTCTCACCGCAGATTACGATGCGGCGGCGCAGTTTGTCAGTGCTGTGGAATCCGGCTGGATATCGTCGCAGGGAACGGATCTCTCCGGGGCTGTTGAAAAATCCGCCCGTGCCCTGAAAATGGATAATGCCGATAAGGTTATCCTGCTTATTTCCGACGGTGAGGAGCAGCAGGGAAATGCCCTGAAGGCTGCCCGGCAGGCGGCGGATTCCGGTGTGTCGATCTACACGCTCGGTGTGGGGTCTGCGGATGGTGTTCCGATACCCCTGCGTGCGGATGGAAGTCTCTCTTACGTGAAAGATAAAAAGGGAAAGACCGTCATGACAAAGCTCAATGCGGAATTGCTGGAGAATATTGCCCGTGAGTCCGGGGGGCGCTATTTTTCGGCGGGGAGTACCATGAATCTGCAAGCGGTGTATGAAGAGATCAGGAAGCTGGAGAAGGGAACCTTCGGGGAATCAGAGGAAAAGCGCTACCGCGATCAGTATCAGATTTTTCTGACAGCAGCCCTGATCTGTTTTATTCTGTATTACATTCTGCCCGATCAAATTACGGGAAAGCGAACATGGAGGGGGCGTCTTGCGTAGAATACTTCTTTGTATATGCTGTGCAGTGTGTGTGGTGCAGGCTTCTTCCTGGGAACTCTGGCAGCAGAACAGGGCTGTGCAGAAAGCCGCCGCAGACAACAACTATGACTCTGCCCTTGCTGCGGTGGATCGGGCTCTGGAGATTGAACCGGATAACCGGGCCGCACGGTACAGCAAAGCCCTGGCTTTACTGCAGCTGGGCCGGTACACCGAGGCCGGGACCATTCTCGGGGATCTCAGCTTTGCTCAGGACACTCTGCTGGAAGCGTACCGGCGCTATAATCGAGCCTGGGCACAGAATGGGCAGGGAGACAGTCTGCAGGAAGAGTATCGCCGTATGCTCAGCTCCATGAGCCAGCAGTCACATGCGATGCCCGGCACGAACACTGCAGGTGATACCGCCGCCCCCGGACGGGAGGACCTCAAAAAAATCCGTTCCGCCGCTGCTTCCAAATACACCACGGCCCTGCAGATGTACCGCAGCGCTGCAGAGGTTGGCATGAACAGCGATACGGTGCTGACGGCCATGGAGCATACTGCGCGCCGTCTGGCGGAGTTACCTCCCCTGCCCGAACCGGCGGAACAAAAGAATGAGCAACAGCAGGATTCTGACGGAGAAGATTCGCAAAAAAAGGATGAGGACAAACAACAGCAGTCTGATTCATCCTCTGAGTCCGGTCAGGATCAGCAGAAGGATCAGCAGAAAAACGGGGATGAGCAAAATCGCACAGATGATTCCGGGGATTCAGAAAAGCAGGATGACAAGTCGCCGGAGAAGAAGGATGATTCCCGCCGGAATGATGAGCAGAATGAGAGCGGGAAGAAGAATGACACACAGGAGCAGGATCAGCCCGGCGGGCAGGAGGATTCGCCGCAGCAGAAAAGTCCTGCAGATTCGGCTGCGGCTGAATCCGCCCGTGACAGCGCCGCTGCTGCAGCGAAACAGCAGAAACAGCGTGCCCTGGGCCTGATCCGCCGGTATTCCGATGATGCGGAACAGATCAACAGGCCCCGGGGGGACAGTGGAGCAACCATGCCTTCAGAGGGCGGGGAGTGGTAGCATGATGCGTATTCAGTTTCTTACATTGCTGGGTCTGTGCTCGCTGCTTTCCGCTGCCGTGGATGTTCGTCTGGAAGCGGATACGCGAATTCTCAGCCGGAATGAACCGGCATTGCTTCAGGGGATTGTTGTGACCGATCAGGAAGTCACGAAACTGCCGCCCCTCCCCGAAGGCGAAGGCTATTCGGCCACGGTGCGCAAAGAGAGCGCCGGACAGTCCACCTCAATGCGCTCAATAAACGGACGGCGGACGGTTCAGCGGGAGCATCGTACGGTGTTGTCCTATGAGGTTACCTTTCAGGGGCCGGGAACCTACACCATAGAGGCGGATACGGTGACTGCCGAAGGGGTGCAGTACGCTTTTCCCCGGCAGAAATTTACCGTGACGGAAGAACGTCGGCGCCCTCCCGTTTCCGTGCAGTTTCTGCGCGATGAAGACACCCTTTTTGCCGGTGAACAGAGCTCTCTGACTCTGCGGATTCTGCGGCGATCGGATCGGGAAGTACAGATCAGCACCCGGGGAATCCGCGAGCTTCTTACGGAAGTGACTGAAGGGATGGAGTCGTCCTTTACAACATCTGTTCTTCTGGGGGATACGCGTTTGGAAGAGAAGACTGTCACGGAGAACGGGCAGCGGTATGGGGCCATTGATATTCCCCTGCGGGTAACGACGGCGGATACGGGGGATTTCCGGTTCGGCCCCTTTACTTTTTCTTATACAGAACGGAAGCGGGCCCGGGGTTCGGGGGGCTTTGCCGGGTACAGCTCCTATCGAAATGTGCGCAGAAGTTACCGCACGCCTGTCCTCACATATACCGTCAGCGGTCTGCCCCCGGCCCCCGCGGGGTTTACCGGTGCCATGCGGCGCATTGATCTGAGTGCCTCTTTTGCACAGCCGCGCACATCCGGGGATACGCTGAATGCCGGTGAGGAACTTTCCCTGACCATTGGTATGAAGGGATTTGTCAGTTCCGGAGCTCTGCGGGGGATCGGAATTGATTCTGTTCCCGGGGCGACCCTCTTTGCACCGGAGGAGTCCCTTTCCGTGGATACAATCAACGGCAGAATTCATACGAAAAAGGAACTGACCTATATTATACTGCCACGCCGGGAAGGTACTGTGACAATACCTCCTGTGGAATGTGTGTGGTTTGATACGGATGCCGAAACATACCGCCGGGTGCGCAGCGGTGACAGTGTGACGTTTCACGTGCGGCCCGGTGCGCAGGATCCTGCTGCGTTTGGCCGCGGACAGATTTCCGGGGAAATTGCCCGTACAGGGGAGGATGTGCAGTATATCAGGGAAAAGCCCGGTCCGAAGGCGGAGCTTTTTGCATGGCGAAATACAATCTATCGGCGAATGGTGTACCTTCCCTGGCTTCTTTCGGCCGGTCTGATTATCCTGAAACTTCTGCAGAGTCTGGGCCTGGGAGGATTGCTTCAAAGAATACATCCCACTCCGCGGCAGCGGGCATTGCGGGCGGTGCGCGACATCAGGGGCGGTGACAGTTCAATTTCTCCGGCAGCGGTTCTGGAGGACTTTCTCTCAGGGCGCCTGAATATTCCCGCGGCTTCTTTGACAGTATCACAGCTGGACGAGGCTTTTAAAGAGCGTGGAGTGAGCTCCGAAACTCTCACCAAAATCGGTGAACTTCGTGCGGCCATCGAGATGCAGCAGTACGCCCGCAGCGGCACAGATATTCAGAGTACAGCGAAGTCCCTGGAGGAATGTATTCGGGCGGTTGATCGGGAGGCGGATCATGGCTAAAATGATACTGTTTATTTTGACGGCAGTAACCCTGCTTCATGCCGGGCGGGGGGATTCACTCTTTGCGGCGGCCAATGCAGAATATGACTCTGAAGAATACCGGGCCGCCCTGGCGTTGTACGACAGTGCCGAGGTGTATCTCGGCCGCCGGTCTGCTCTCTGGTTTAATCGGGGGAACGCCCATTACCGGCTGGGTGAACTGCCCCGGGCGGTTCTTGCATACGAACGGGCCCTGCTGTGCAGTCCCGGAGACAGGGATGTTGTAAAAAATATCAATTTTGTTCGGGGGCGATTACGGGATACGCAGGACACAATTCCCCTCTCTGCGGCCCTGCGTTTGAAAGAGGTGTACTACGGGCTTCTGCCCCTGCCCCGACGATTACAGCTGCTTGCTCTGTTCTCCGCTGCTTTTACTCTTTTTCTGGGCCTTGCTCTGTTTAAAAAAGACCATCGGATCTGGGCGGTCTATTTTGCCGGTATGAGTCTTATGGTCTGTATGATCTTTGCTGCTTCTGCAGGGTGGGATTACCACGAACGTGAGCAGACACGCCGGGCTGTTCTGCTGGCAGAGAAAGTCGTTGCCCGCAGTGAGCCGAGGGGCGGCACGGAGATATTCACCGTTCACGGCGGCTCCGTGCTTCACGTGGCGGATCGACGCGGTAAATGGATAAAAACGGCCCTTCCCGACGGGGCCGCCGGCTGGATAGAAGCGGATAAACTTGAGATTATTGAGCAATTTTAACCGGGACAGATTATGAAAATACTTGTTGTGGGAGGGGCCGGATACATCGGCTCACACGTGGTGCGGGAGTTTCTCGATGCAGGGTATGAGGTTACGGTGTACGATAACCTTTCATCGGGAAAACGGGAGAATCTTTTTGCCGACGCCGCCTTTGTTCACGGGGATATTCTTGATGTACCCCGCCTGACGGAAACGGCTCAGCAGGGCTTCGACGGAATTATTCATCTGGCGGCTCTCAAAGCTGCAGGGGAATCCATGGAACAGCCGGAGATCTATTCAGTGAACAATCTCACCGGCTCTGTTAATATTATTAATGCCGCCTCCAAGGCGGGGATCAACAGCATTGTGTTTTCTTCTTCCGCGGCGGTGTACGGCGAGCCGGAATATCTGCCCATTGACGAAAACCATCCCACCAATCCCATGAATTACTACGGCTTCAACAAACTGGAAATTGAGCGCATTCTGGACTGGTACGACCGAATCCGGGGAATCCGCTACGCTGCTCTGCGCTATTTCAACGCTGCCGGCTATGATGTACAGGGACGCCTGAGCGGGCTGGAGGAGAAGCCGGAGAACCTGCTCCCCGTGGTGATGGAGACGGCTGCGGGAATCCGACCGAAAATGGCTGTGTTTGGAGACACCTACGATACCCGCGACGGTACGTGCATTCGCGACTACATTCATGTAAGCGACCTTGCCGATGCCCATCTTCGGGCCTTTGAGAAAATTCATAAAGATGACCGTTCCCTGACGGTGAATCTGGGCTCGGAAACCGGCGTAACCGTGCAGGAGATGATCGATACAGCCCGCAGTATTACGGGCAGAACAATTCCTGCGGATATGGCACCGCCCCGTGCGGGGGATCCCTCTGTGGTTCTTGCTTCGGCGGAATATGCAAAGAAGCTTCTGGGGTGGAAAGCACGCCACTCCGATGCGCAGACCCTGATACAGTCCACATGGAATGCGTACCGCAAAAATTATTCCCTGCAGTAGAAATTAAAAAGCCCCGCTCACAGGCGGGGCTTTTTGTATGACCGGGAAATGAAGAGGAGGAGCTTTACTGCGCGCCGTACGGTGAGAGGGCGCCGGTTTTATCCTTCTGACTGCCCACAGTGGAGATGTTTAATACGGTAATAACATTGCCGTCGTCATCTTCTGAGGTTGTCCTGTGAGAGACAAATTCGGTCATATTCTCGGCGGTATTATCACTGAACTCAAGAGCGCCCGCAAGTTCTTCGGCCTCAACAGAGTCAATCCCTGCGGGAATACCGTGTTTAACATCAAAGGAATAGGTGCCTTTGGGGATGTCCTCCACGGTTTCCGCACCACCGTTTGCAGCCAAGCTGATTGTGTCTGCCCTGAAATGAACGGTTACATGGGCTTCGGAACTGTTGACAAAGGTTGCTGTATTCTGATTAAGCCCGCATCCTGCTGTAATAAGCAACAGGGCGGCAAGTACGGCTGCTATACGTTTCTGTTTCATGGAATCCTCTTCTCCGGTAATGTCATCACTACAATTATACCATATCTATAAAATAAAACAAGAATTCTCTTTGTACTGAAATTTGTTGAAATAGGGCTCCTATCGGTTTCGTCCCTTGCCGGAATCCGTTATTTCCACCAGTTCTTCCGGAAAGGGGCGCAGAAAAGACTGATTCAGCAGATAGTCAATCTCAAAACGGACGGCGTCGGTTTCCACAAGCTTTATCAAAACGCTCAGGGGGATCCGTTCGTCACGATATTCCTCGATGGTACGGACAAAAAACAGTCGTTCCGCATCGGACAATTTATCCGAGAAACCGCCCAGGGCATGCTCTATTACATTGATCCACTGATTGGGGGTCGGCGTATTGCGAAGAGCTTTTAAAAGCTCTTTTTCGTAACTGCTCAGAACCTCCTGCAGAGGATGGTCTTCGTGGTTCGCCGTTATTTTGCCCAGGGTGCGCATCCTTTTTTGATCCAGGGCCATGAGCAGATACTTGTTTTTGCTGTGAAAGGCGACAAGATCCTTCATGGATTCACGCCGGGCAACTTCGCGAAACCGGGCAAGGGTGAAGATCTGGGTAAGGTAATGTTCACGAATGGTGAAGTTTTTCAGTCGGCCTTCGTCTTCCACGGGATGATCGGGGTAGCGGGCAATAACCTCGGTGCCAAAGAATCCCGCTCCACGGGTGCTGCGGGCCTGAGGATTGAAGTCCTGATAGATCTTAACATCCTTGAAGCCACAGGAGGGGGAACGGTTTTTTAACAGGAATCCTTCGGGGGCGGTGAGAGTATTAAAATATGACTGGAGAAAATCCTGCATCCCCGGCGATACATCAGCTTCGCGCGCGGGTTGATAGAGAGTGCGGGCGCCGTCCTTTTCCACCACACGAATCGGGTCCCGGGGCACGGGCAGGCCGGATTCAACCTCCGGGCAGACAGGAACATACTCCACGAAGGGGGCAAGGGTTTTTACCAGCTTATTATGCAGATTCTCGCCGTTATACCGGCACGCTGCAAAGCCCAGACATTTACTGATAATAATACGCGGTTTGGGGAAATGAGTGTTTTCGGACATAGTATCACCTTTGTTTTATAAATCAACGATAAGAAGTGTTATATCATCATCAAGGGGAACGGCTCCGATAAAGGAGCGTACCTTTTTCAATATGAATTCCACCGCTTCCCGGTGGGAGAGATTCATGCTTTCCTGTACGGCCTTTTTCAGACGTGTGTTGCCGAATTGTTTGCCTTCGCGGTTGGCCGCTTCGGTGATACCGTCCGTGTAGAGAACCAGGCGGGATTCTTCGGTATCGTAGGAGAGACTGGTGCGGGGAAGGGTGAAATCCGGAAACATGCCGATGAAAATACCGTCAGATTTCAGTTCCTGCAGACTTCTTGTTCCCCGATTGATGCGGTAAACCGGGCAGTGACCTGCCGAACTGTGGGCGATTGTCTTCTTCTCCGTGTCTATGACGGCGTAGAAACTGGTGATGAACTTCCCCGCAGGAACATATTTGACCAGTATTTCGTTGATTCGTTCAAAGACTTCCGCAGGGTGGGTTCGGGGATCGGCATACTGGCGCAAAAGAACCTTCAGCATTCCCATGACAAGGGCCGATGAGGGACCGTGGCCGGAAACATCAGCGATAATTACGCCGTATTGCGTGGCTGAAAGGGGGAAAAGATCATAATAATCGCCGCCGATCTCCTCTTCCGGCGTATAATGTGCGGCTGCCCGAATGGTCGGTGTATCGGGCAGGGTTTTGGGTAACAGTGCCTGCTGAACTTTTTGCGCCCGCTGCAGTTCAATGCGGTTGCTGCGGTTGATCTCCTTCAGGCGGGAAATCATGGTGATATTGTCAAGAGTCAGGCTGGCCGTGGGTATGAACTCGGAAAGATTGGCCATATCCTGCGCAAGAGAGCTGTCATCAATTCTGTCGGCATCAAACCAAAACAGGCCGAGGGTGGGAAAATCCGGTGTGCGTACGGCGGTACGGTATCGACGCTCCCGTTCGCTGCCTTTGGTTGCGGACGAATCAATTTCACCGGCGATATCCGGAGATGTCCTGCGCCGCATGAGTGGTACCAGGACGTAATTGTCGCAGGAAAGTATTTGAGAGAGTTGGTTTTCTTCTGCCAGACCGTCCTGCACATTTATCTGCACTCCCTGGAAAACCGCGCGGAAAATATTGTGGTCACAATCATCAAGAAAGAAGGTAAGGTCTTTCAGTTTTCTGCGGTTGCTCTGCGTAAATCCTTCAAGGTACCGTGCTTCCAGACGGTAATTCTCATGGTCCAGCGCAAAGTAGATTATTCGGCGAAAGGAGACGATTTCCGAAATTGATGAGAGAAGGATCTTCAGCACCTCTTCCACCGATTCGACGCCGTGCAGCAGTTCTGAGAAATGAGAGGTAAGTTCATTGCTCATAACCTCCTGCTGAAGGCGGGCGTTCTCGTGCTGCAGTTCGTCAATAATATCTTTTGCCCTTTTGTCGGTCATTTTCAGCTGAACTCAAGAAGATATTTTTCGATAAATCTGTCAAGGTCGCCACCGAGAACGGCATCGGTATTGGACGTTTCATATCCCGTACGGTGATCTTTAATCATATTATAGGGATGCAGTATGTATGATCGGATTTGACTGCCCCATTCGATCTTTTTCTTACTGCTCATTTTATCCTGACGCTTCTGTTCCTCCTGCTCTTTGTAATACTGGCGCAGCCGGGCCTTCAGCATTTTCATGGCGGTGTCCCGGTTTTTGATCTGCGAGCGCTGGCTCTGGCACTGTACAACAATTCCCGTTGGTTCATGGGTCATTCGGACGGCGGATTCGGTCTTGTTGACATGCTGCCCGCCGGCTCCGCTGGCACGGTAGGTATCGATGCGCAGATCGCTCTTATCCACTTCGACATTTTCCGCTTCCTCCACCACGGGGTATGAATAGACCGAAGCAAAAGACGTATGACGCCGGGCGTTGGAATCGAAGGGGGAGATCCTTACAAGACGGTGCACGCCGTTCTCCGCTTTAAGATGTCCGTACACGTATTCTCCCCTGACTTCCAGGGTAACAGATTTAATTCCCGCTTCATCACCGCCTGCAATGTCAACAATCTCACAGGAAAACCCCTTGTTTTCAATCCATCTCAGATACATTTTGTACAGCATATCCGCCCAGTCGCATGACTCTGTACCTCCTGCACCACTGTGTATTGTAAGTATAGCATTGCTGGTGTCGTCTTCGCCATTCATTTTCAGGAAAAATTCAAGATCGCTGATCTCTGTTGTTACGCCCTGGAGCTGAGAGAGCAATTCCGCTTCGGCGGTTTCATCGGGGGCTTCCTTCATTAATTCAAAAAGCTCCATAATATCCTCGGCATCGCAGGCTGATTTTTCCCATTTTTCAACAATATCCCGTTCGTATTTGATTTTTTTGAGGACACCCTGCGCTTTGTCCGTATCATTCCAAAAGGCGGGATCGTTGCTTTTGCTCTCCAGTTCAGCCAGTTCTTCACGTTTCTGATCAATGGAAAGAAGGCGGCGCAAATCATTAATTCGCGCCAGACTCTTCTCTATGCGTTCTTTCGATATATTTTCTTCCATACCAACTCCTGTTTTAAGGAGAAATATAACTTTTTTACCCCCCGCTATGGAGGTTCTATGACATTGGAGAAGAAAGAGGCCAGGCGCCTGAAAGGGGCGGCACACAGCCTGAAGCCCGTTGCACGCATCGGCAGAGAAGGAATCAGTGATGCCGTACTGAATTCCATTAATGACGTCCTCACGGCGCGGGAACTGGTGAAAGTAAAGTTTCTGGAGAATGCTTTTTTTGACAAAAACAACGATCCCGCAGTTCTTGCCACACGCCTTACGGCAGAGGTGGTCGGTGTAATTGGCGGGACGGTCATTCTTTACCGGTATAACGATGACCTGACCCGGCATGCCTGAGAATACTCAGCCTCTCATCATTCATGTGGATATGGATGCTTTCTTTGCCTCCGTGGAACAGCGCGATGACCCGCGTCTGCGGGGCAAGCCCGTCATTGTCGGTGCCCGGCCGGGAACCCGTGGCGTGGTGGCTGCCGCCAGTTACGAGGCCCGGCGATTCGGTGTGCATTCGGCCATGCCCATTCACCGGGCCAGCGCTCTCTGTCCCCATGCATATTTTATCACGCCCCGCCGTGGGCGCTACACGGAGGATTCCGCCCGAATCATGGCTGTTCTGCGCGACTTCAGCCCACGCTGTGAACCTCTTTCGGTGGATGAGGCGTTTCTTGATATGAGCGGTTGTGAGCGGATCATGGGTTCTCCCCGGGATATTGCCCAATCGATACAGGCGCAGCTCTATGATGCGTGTGCTCTTACAGCTTCTGTCGGAGCTGCACCGAATAAGCTTCTGGCCAAGATTGCTTCGGATATGAATAAGCCCGCGGGAATAACCTGTACCCCTTTCGCGCCAAAGGCCGTTTTATCCTGGCTTGCTTCGCGGGATATTTCTCTGCTGTGGGGTATCGGTGAGAAAGCTGCTGACCGCCTTCGCTCCCGGGGAATCTTTACAATCGGTGATATTCAGAGACAATCCGCAGCTTTTATGCGCGGGCTTTTCGGTACGCGGGGGGAGCAGCTCTATGCCTTTGCCTGTGGTCGTGATGATCGCCCTGTTGAGGGACGTACTCAGCGGAAAAGCATTGGCCGGGAGAAAACCTTTCAGAATGATACCACTTCTCAGGAGCGCGTGCAAAGAACGCTCCTTGGCCTTGCCGAAGATGTTGCCCGGAAAGCCCGAAGCGAAAAGTGTGCCGGCCGTCGTTTGAGCCTGGTAACCCGGAATGGGGAATTTCAGCGCCGTAGCTTTTCTGTAACTCTTGCGGCTCCCACAAACAGTACGTATGATCTGTATAATCCTCTCTGCAGGCTTGTGGAAAAATACTGGGCCACCATAATTCCCGTGCGCCTCATCGGCTTGAGCTTCAGCGGTTTTGATGAATCCTGCCAGCTCTCCCTGTTCGGCGGCAGTCGGGGAAAGACACAGGAATCCTGGAAGCGATCCGATGCTGCTGTGGATATTATCAGCCGGCGTACGGGGCTGTCCCTTCAGCGCGGAGCAAGTGTTCAGAAGCGCAGCGCAGCACAAGCGTTGTTCCACGAAAGGACATAAGATGTAAATTGCCGTTTTCCCTTGTATGACGAATGTATGAAAAACAGTAGGGATATAAAAAAGGCGGCTTGTAGCCGCCTTTCCTCAGCCGTCCGTTGCGGTCGACTGATATCTCATCATCACACACATTCACATCGAGTGGGGGGAGTTACCCACTCACTTACTAATATATATAATTGTATTGGTTCCGTAAACAAAAAAATACAGTAAATCTGATTTTTTAAGGACGCACGGAGTTTTTGTGTTTTGTTTGGCATATATAAGAAATGTATGATAGTCTTTACATTTCGCTGCAGACACCTATTTTGTTGAAGTTGCGAAGGGGGAATCCTATGATGTTCAGACCGTTTTTTCTGTTTTTCTTTGTTTTATCCGCCATCAGTGCGGATTACGGATATATTAATTATGTCGCCAAGGCGGGGCTCAATATGTCTGCTCCGGGACAGAGTCTTTACGCAGGGCGCTCTGCTGTACACAGTGCAATTGTCGGCGGTGTTGGGGCCGATTTCTGTATTCTGCGGACTCTTTCCTTTCAGCCGGAACTTATCTATTCCAAAAACAGCTTTACACGTCACGGAATAGCCCAGGATATTACAGATATTGAAGTTCCTGCCCTGCTGAAACTGCGTGCGGACTTTCCCGGTTTTTCCACAGCATTTTACGGCGGACCGAATTTCTCTTTCCGCTATGATTCAGGTGTCCGGCAGGGCGACAGTCTGCCCGCCGTGCGGACTGTTCCGGGGGATCTGCTCAAACGGCCCCGTGCAGTAAACACCGATTTTTCCGTGGGCACCAGTACAGGCTTTGGAAGCGGACGGGAAACAATTCTTGTGGATATTCGCTATACCGTGAAGTCTGTGACATCCGGGCTCAGCAGTGGACCCAAAATGCTCAATACCCTGAGTGTGATGATGGGGTACGGAATAAAACAGTACTGAATACTTAGAGTATACGGTTTTTATAGCCTTTTTGGGTAAGGAATTCAGATACCTTCTCCCGCGTATCTCCCTGAATTTCAATAACGCCGTTTTTCACGGTTCCGCCACATCCGCAGTGCTGTTTTAAGGTGCGGGCAAATAATTTCAGGGGAAGTTCCGCCAGGGGGAGGCCGGAGATCAGGGTAACTCCTTTTCCCTTGCGCCCTTTTGTTTCCCGCCTGATGCGAACATCCCCCGATCCCAGGGGATTTGGGTCCGGGGAGTTACAGGTGCAGGCAGCTGCAGGGTTTTCGCAGTATTTGCAGATTGAGCCGCTTTCTGTTGAATATACCAGCCCGTCAGCCATGGTGCCTACTTAAGAGACTTGACAAATTCCGGTGTGTACCGGGTAATTGCAAGGCGTGCAGCTTCCTGCTGCGCCTCTTTCTTTGTTTTGCCGATACCCTCACCGAGGCGCTGATTGGCAATCTCCACGGCTACGGTAAAGCTTTTCTGATGCTCCGGTCCTTTCTCCGAGAGGGTGATATAGCGCGGTGAGCCGAGCTTATCCCCCTGGGCCATCTCCAGGATGCGGGACTTATAGTTTCTGTTTTCCACATCGTTGATGAAGTGCTCAATACTGGGAAAGAGCAGAAACTCAAGAATTGTGCGGACTGTTTCAAGTCCGCTGTCCAGATAGGCTGCGCCGAGAACAGCCTCAAAGGCATTGGAGGCAATGGAGTTGACCTTGCCTCCTTTGTTCTTTTTCTCGGATTTCCCCGTGATAATAGAGTCAGTAAGATTGATCCGTGCGGCAATAATACCCAGGATTTTGCGGCTTACGAGCAAAGATTTTATCTTTGAAAGCTGGCCCTCCGGTTTTTCACGGTACCTTTTGTAGATCTCTTCCGTCACAAGGCAGTCCACCACGGCATCACCGAGGAACTCCAGGCGTTCATTGGATTTCAGGCCGCGCGGGTCTTCTTCCGAACGAATGCTGGATTTATGAGTCAGAGCCTGCCTGAGAAGATCCTTGTCCTTAAAGGTATATCCGAGTCGTTTTTCCAGGCCGCTGAATGCCTGGGAAGAATGCTCCTCAGGGATGTTTTCAACACCGAAGAGTGATTTGATTTTATCTATCACAATACGTCTCCTATTGGGAAAACTGCTGAACAATCAGAGATGCATTATGTCCGCCGAATCCGAAGGAGTTGCTCATGACAGTCGCAACATTTCGTTTTTTTGCTGTATTCGGAGTGTAATCAAGATCGAGACCTTCCTCGGGGTCGTCGTAGTTGATTGTCGGCGGCACAAGCTGTTCTGTGATAGCTTTCACAGATGCAATTAATTCGATAGCACCGGAGGCACCGAGGAGGTGACCGGTCATTGA
>JBNJDQ010000042.1:0-16899 GCA_051745065.1 Fibrobacterota bacterium | reverse complement strand
TTTTTTTTACATCAACCGTGCGAAAATCAAATATTTCATCTTCAATACGGGCGGCTTCCATGATGATTGCCTGAGGATCAATATTACAGTTCTTCTCTTCAACAACCTTTTCCCTGAACGAAAAGAACCCTTCTTTAAGGGAAAGGATCTCCAGCGCCGCTTCGCGTGCTGCCGTACGCGCTGTTTTTGCCAGAAGAATCAAACCTTTGCGGAAATGCAACAAACCAACTACCCGTTTGGCAGTATCAGTAATCTTCAGAACACCGGTTTTCTTTCCGCTATGAATCAACTGAACAATCTCGAAGATACCTTCGCCGGTAATCCGCCCCTGCAAAAGATGTCCCCTGCCGCTGCTCAGGGAGAGCCGCTGCGAAGCAATCTTAAGAATATCCCTTTCGCTGAATTCGCGCCCCAGAAAGAAAACCGATTCCAGCTGTCGTCCCGGATCAACCGCTGCGGGATCGGGAACATTGTAAAAGAGAAAGGTGGCGGATTTTTTGAGCAGTCCTTTGCTGACCAGGCGCTCAATGGATGTAACAGCCTTATTTTCCAAATCACAGTCCACAACAATCAATTCCGGCCTGTAGGACACACTCAGGGAAAACGCACGGATTCTTTGAGTAAACATGACACAAAACCCCATTTCCCGAAAGGATGTGCTCAGACGTTTATGAATATTGGAGACGGAGCTTTTGATGCTTTTATCTTTCCTGCTGAATATCAGAACTTTGCGCGAAGAAGAATCCTGTTTATCCACAGCCCGTGTCCCGCCGGTAACATCGGACGTCAAGGAACGCCGACGACGGCTGAAGCGAATACTCAGAAGGCTGACGATCAGGGCAATCAGAACCGCCCCTCCACCAATGACGGCATATTCCACGGGAAAAGAAAGAGATGCACCAGTCTCAGAATATGAAGTCGATGCGGTATCAGCAGGACTGCGGAAGGTTGTCTGACTGCGCAGAATCCATCCGCGATACCCTCCTGACTGAACTTCCAACCATCGCCCCCGGGCGGACAACACTTTCAGCGGGCATTTATCGTTGAGCACCGTCACCAGTTTCGCACTGCTGTCGGGGCGGCGCACAAGCTTTCCGTAAAACTGCACCTGTGCCGAATCCGCGGCATGGAGAACATGTATCAGAGTGAAGAAGAGAAAAGCCGCATGCACCAGTTTGGAATTCATATAACCACCTTTCAATAATCCGACCCCAATATAGGCAGGGATCATTAGGATTATATTACAGGGGCTATAGGAATGAATTAATCAGGAGCGATTATCGTCCGTATCCCGGGTAATATCCTGAAATTCAGGCTCATCGCGCAGGGCATTAAAGGACGGCTCGTTGAGAAGCTCCGATTTGAGATCCGGTGATTTATCCAGGGCAGTCATAATATCGGCAAGGGCATTCTCCTTGTCACCGACCTCGGCATAGGCACAGGCACGCTGCCAGTACGCATAGCCGTAGGAGCTGTCAAATTTGATGGCACTGTTACTCAGATTCAGGGCCCATTCACTCTCGCCCAGCTCAAGTACAGCATCAGCCTTATGGGTGATGGCCTCTATATCGTTGGGGTTAAGCTCAAGAATTTTATCAAAAATATTGATCTTATTCTGCGGATTGGTATCAAGATTTGCGCGCATCCACAGAGAGTGAATGGTATTGGTCCGGGAAATCTCCTCCTGCGCATCGATGATCTGGTCAGCACGCTTCTGCGCTTTCATCTCCAGCGTATTAAGCCGTTCCTGATATTCATCGGTGATTTTGGATACCTTGTTTTCCACGATATTTTCAACCTTCTCCTTGATATCACTCAGGGAACGCCACCCCACGATAACCAGAAGAGAACCGGCTGCTGTGATGATAAAGAAGATATTATTCACCGTATCCGTGATGTACTGAACTGACCGATCCGTGGCGGAAATCTTTGCCTTGGCCACCTCCTGAGCAACCTCAACCTTCAGATCCTGCTGTTTTTTGCGAAGGTTTCGCAGCTCCTCCAGAACAAAGAGCTCCACAAAGGGTGTGTACATGGGCTCGTCAATAGTGTATCTTTGTTTTTCTGCAATCACGCTGTCATTGACCAGGGTGTCAAGGTTTACCGTATCCTGTTTTGCAAAATAATATCGCTGCCTGCGCTGAGTAAGATCCTTCTGCGATGCTGCAGAAATTATACCGGCAATACAAAAAAGAAGCAGCCCTGTCCTGATCATAATTACAGCCTTTCCCGATAGAAGTACACTCCAATATAAATAAATCGTTGACTGCGAAAATTAAAATATTGACATTCCCGAAAAAAACTAATATATTTGGGGCGTTATGTGTGGCAGCTTAGCTCAGTCGGTTAGAGCAATGGAATCATAATCCATGAGTCCGGGGTTCGAATCCCTGAGCTGCTACCATCTCCCTTCCGGACAATCACCATGATAGAGAAAACCCTTCGGTCCTTTTTAGAAGAGCACTCCTGCAGAGGCATGAATCTCTGTGCGGCCGTCAGTGGCGGTGCCGATTCCACAGCGATGATTCATGGTTTGGCCACGCTTCGGGATGAATTTTCTCTGTTTCTGCGCGCAGTGCATGTCAATTACAATCTCCGTGAGAGTGAATCCCGCCGGGACGAGGACCATGTCCGCGCCATGTGCCGCGCACTCAATATTCCTCTTCGTGTGGAATCGGTCACATCTGTCTCCCCCGCTGCCGCCGGCATAGAGGAGCAGGCCCGAAAGATCCGCTACGCCCTTTTTCAGCAGATCGCCGAAACCACGGACAGCCGTATTGTTCTGGGACACACCCGCGATGATCAGGCGGAAACCCTCCTCTTTCGCCTTGCCCGGGGCACGGGCATCCGCGGAGCAGCGGGGATGGCGCCACTGCGCTATCCCGTAATACGACCGCTATTACGGGTTTCCCGCACAGAAATTGTTCGGTGGCTTGAAAAGAATGCCATCCCCTGGCAGGAAGACAGCTCGAACAGGGAAAATCATTTTCGCCGTAACCTGATCCGCAACAGGATTATACCCCTTCTGGAAGAAGTCAATCCCCGTGCATCTCAGCATTTGGCGGATTTTACCTTCGATCTTCAGCCCCTTCGTGCTGAACAGGAGGAGGAGGGAAGATTTTTTCAGGAACAGGCCATCCGCTCTGCCGGCACAGATCTGTATCTGCTGGATAAGGCCGCACTCCTGGCGCAGAAAGCCCCGGCATCCTGTCTGAATATGTTTTTTACGGATATTCACTGTCCCGCCGGGCGGGAACAGATCCAGACCATCATCGATCTGTGCAGACGCACCAGCGGTGCCAGGATCCTCCTTCCGGGCCCTTTTGCCTGCCGGGTTCTTTCACAGACCGTTTTCATCTGCCGGGGAGAACTGCCGCAGAAGCAGCGGGATTCCATGCTTCTGCACAGCACGGGATCCGTCTCGCCCAATGTCTTCTCATCCATAGAAACAGCACCTCTCACGACCTCTCCCCGGTTCGACCGCACCAACACCCGCGTGTACATTCCAAAGGAGCTCTTTCCCCTCACCCTGCGGCGGATTCAGCCCGATGATACACTGTGCCCCTTTGGTTCAGAAAAACCGGTTTTTGCAATACAGCTTCTGAAAAAGGCCGGGCTTTCCGCCTTTGAACGGGAAAACCACTGTATTGTTACAGACAGCTCGAACACTCCCCTGTGGCTTCCGGGGGCAGCGTTCTCCCGAAAGGCCCGTCTCAGAGGAACCGAACAAGCTGTGGAATGCCGGTGGAAAAGCCTTTTCAGAAGAGTCGGAAAAGATAGGGCAGAAAGATAATTCCACCCACAACCGCCGCAGCAATTGCACTGATAAAGACAGCCCCCGCCGCAACATCCTTGGCTTTTTCCACCAGCGGGTGAAACTCCGGAAGCGCAGCATCGCAGAGAAACTCCATGGCCGTATTGAGAGCCTCTGCAGTCCATACCATGGAAAAGCAGATTACCACGGCAATCCATTCGCCCGGACTGATACCCGCAAGAACTCCTGCGGCAGTCACCACAACCGTTGCAGCAGCGTGTACCCAGGCATTATGCTGTGTTGTTATCAGGCTGTGCAGGCCATTGAGAGCATAGCGAAACGATTCGATACGTTCGCGCAGACTGAACAGATGAAATGAACTATTCCTCATGCAATGCCTCCTTAACGGCATAGACCATATGATGTTTCCGGCCGAATCCCTTTTTGCGTACCACCCGAAACCCCGCAGCACGAAGGCCCTGCTTTACCACTCCCGCCGCGGTATAGGTGGAAAGAGCAGTTCCCTTTCTGCTGCAGCGGCCGATGCGGTGCAGAAGCTCCGCAGACCACATATCGGGATTGCACTCCGGACTGTGTCCGTCAAGATACCATATATCGGGATGCACGGAGAGGGCGGAAAGGAAATCCCGGGCTTCACCGTAAAAAAAGTCAAGCACCATGCGTGTATCTCCAAGGGCAATTTCCCGTCGGTTGAACCCCTGCTGCAGGTTCTCATAGAGCTCTGACCATCCCTGCAGCAGGGCCTCTGCGCTATATTGTATACGATCATAAAAGGGCGCAATAATCCGCCGAATTCCATCGGGGGAAAGAGGATATTTATCGACAGAGCAGTACTGCAAAGTAATCTCTTTGCCCGATGCAACGCAGTGGCGCAGGGTCATAATTGCATTCAGACCCGTACCGAAACCGGTTTCTCCAAGGCAGATCTCTGCCGAAGATGACGCCGAATCCAGTACATCGGCAAACCCGCTGCCCCGAACAAACACATACTCCGATTCCCGATCGCCGGCATCCACCGAAGTAAAATAGCAGTCTCCGTATTGGGGATTTTCCACTGGGTCCACACATTTCTCCCGAAAAGAAGAAAATATATTCGGCAGAACCCAAAAGGCGGGCTGCTGAAAGAACGTCCCGGAGTCAGGCTGAAGCAGGCCGTCCACAGACGGCCCGAAAAATTGTTATTTGCCGCTGGCTCCCGGCGTACCATACCAGTTTTCGCCTTCCACGGAATTGTGCAGACTCTCGGCGGGAACCCAGGAAGAACCGAAATTGTTCTTTTCACAGGATAGCTCAGATTCTTTCAGCACCCAGGAACGTTTTGCCGATGTGCCGATATCGGGCCACCCCGCATCTTCATAATCGTTGAAATACACAACGTAGTCAAAAAGCTCATCTCCTGCTGAAATCATAAGCACACCGGAGCGCGATGAAAGCCCGAAATCGGCTTCACAATCACAGTCCCATACATCTGAAGCACCTTCAGTCCCCACCGTAAAATACCCGCCGGCGGGAATAACCACATCCGCGAGAATACATTCATCTCCGTCTGCGGTCAGGACAAGAGTATCAAACTCCTTATCAGCATCGCTTGTGTTATGTATCTCCACATATTCTTTGCCGTCGGTTCCTCCGCCGGTGGCACAGAACTCCGTCATAACCAGGCCGGCATCGTTTTCCTCCGCCAAAGCAACAGTGGTATCCCCGCTCCCCGTGACCGTGGTAACAGGAATATCCTCCAGGGTTACGGAAATATTCACGTCCCCGTTGTTGATCAGACTCAGTTCAAAAGCGGTATTCTCTCCGGTGAACGTAAAGAGCGTATCCCATGATGTCATGGTGTCTCCGTCTTCCCGTGTGCACACCAGAGACAGGGTCCCCGTCGCGCCAAAGGGTATCTTATCCAGAGAAAGGGAAAGTTTGGAGCTGCGGTCATGGGATACTTCAAACAGACCGGAATCACTTGCAAAGGAAAAGAACAGAGAATCCATGGAGGTGGGCAGATCAAAGAGCTGTGCCATGATTGAACCAAAGCGCGGTGCAAGGGTCAGGGCCACGGCAGCATCTTCACCGCTGGTAATTTCCACGGTATCTGCGGAGGGAGCATGAATCGTATCTCCCGCTGCATCGGTGGTCCATGCCGCAACGCGATGACTCCCCGCGGGAACATGGTCAAACTCCGCCATCTCCACGGGTGTGCCCACGGAGATATCCAGCTCCTGCTGATCTTCATAAGCGCCGTCCAGGGAAAGGACCCGAATATGAAGCGTGGAAAATGAGGTAAAACGACTTTTTCGAACCTCCGGATTCGGGGATCGTACATTCAAAAGCACGGTCAGATCTCCCTTTTCAGAGGTTTCAACGATCTTATCTGCACAGGAACAGATAAGGAGAACAGCAATAATAATGGTACCAGTACGTAACATATGCATAGAACGCTCCTTGAAAAAAAATGAATTGACAATTGTTCAGTTGAGATAATGAAGGTGTGTGCAGCTCATCCCAGATGTTTCAGTCGTTCCATTACCTCATAATACTGATGTTTTTTGCTCTCCTTGTGACGATTAATCCGTAAAACAAAGCCGTTGCTGTCGATACTGCCGCGTACGGCGGTAAAATCCTCCTCACAGCAGCCGTTGCATTCATCGATACCAAAGCCCACGCGGGCCTGATCGTTGAACTCCTTGGCCGCATCGTCAATGAAATAATCATCCAGCTTAACGGTAACATTTATCCATTTTTCCAGAATTTTCTTTATTTCGTTCAGGGTCATCTCCTCGGGGCTTTTTCCCATATACTCCCGAAAGGCACGGCAGCACCAGTTCCACGAGTATTCATGATAGCGCGCATGCACAGCATTCAGACGTTCCGTGAGCTCCTCCCCGTGCTCAGAATGCTCTTCAACGAGTTTTTTCAGCACCGCATCAACCTCACTCTTGGGAGCAATCAATCCTCCAATATCCACCCAATCCCCCGTGCCGACATCTCCCGTGGGGGTAAGAATCGTGCGCAAATCTGATTTTTCAGTCGGCCTGCTTCGCCGGAGACGTTTTACCAGAATATTACCGAGGTATTTCAGTATACCGATTTCATAATAATAAATACCTTTATCAAGGGCTTTTTCGGGAATGAAGGTTCCCTTGTAGTGGTACGCCCCGTTTTCCGGAGACTCATTCTTTTTCAGATCCTTCAACACAGTGCGTCCCCGCAGCATACTGCCCACACTGCTGGGAGTCAGGAGATCAAAGTTGATGATATCCCGCCGGGGACCGGTGCGGCGGTCACGGACAGGCCACTTATCGGCATCGCGAATGGTTCCCACGGATTTAAGATTAACCCCGGGAATTGCAAAGGTTCGGGCCTTTTCGCCTTCAATCAGATAGGTGTAGGGCAGATACCGGGTATCGCAGTGGGAGTTATGCCGCCCGATAATAAGGGTAAAGTCACCGATCCGTGCCGGCCAGAGAATGTAGGAATCACTGGCGGTTTTTGACCCCCGGCCAAGAATCCCCTGATGGATGGGCCCCAGCTTATAGGCATGATTGCTCTGATTCGATCCGCTGCCGGCGTTCATAAAGGAAAGATACGCCGATATGAGCAGGGTTGAGCGGTGGTGGGTCGCTGTAAAGGGAGCGGCAAAAACCGCAAAGGCCTCACCGTGATGGCCAATGAAATTGGCAAAGAAAAGGGAATGTTCCGCGGAATACTGCTTGGCCAGTTCAGCGCCCTCGCCGATAAAACAGTTTGATATAATTGAACCATCCAGAAGCCGGGCATTTCCATTGATGATAAAGTTGTCCGCAATAACCGCCGTGCCGATCTCCACGGGAGCTCCGGCTCTGCTGTTGACAGAACCGTTCTGCAGCCGTTCGGACCCGGTGATACGGGCGCTTTCCCCCACGGCAACATTGATAATGCTGCGGCAGCTGACAATTCGTGCATGATCCCCGATGACCCCCCGCTCCCGGCAGGTACCGGCAATTTCGCCTTCTCCTATGCGTTCAAGAGTCTCTATCACGGCAGTATCATGACGATAAAAGACTTGAAAATACGCAAACTGCGCTGAAAGGCCGTTGAATATCCGGATGGCTCTGCCCCCTTTTTCGTTCAGGACATTCACCCGTGTCCCGTTGCCGAAACAGGTTGCGCCGTCAACGTAGATGGAATCCACATTTTCGATCAGGACATCATTGCCGAGGGTGTAATTTGCGATATAATTATGAACCCGGTGAATCAGGCAGTTATCCCCGACGGTACAGTTATGGATACGCGCATCGTACAGCCCTGCGGGGGTCGTAAAACCGGCCCGGTTGCGAAACTCACCGGAGAATGTTCCCAGGCGGATATCACCGGAAAACTCGACATTACGACAGCGCCCTGCATTAAAATCCGGTGCAACCGCAATGCGCTCCCATTCCTGACAACGGCAGCCCTGCTGCTGTAATGCTGCAATCTCATCCTTCGTTAATGACCGATACTTCATAATCCCCAATGTAAATAATTTCAGCTGCAGTGAGAATGATTATAGCATAGAACCTCTTTTCTTCAAGAAAAAGAGGAGAAATGCAAATGTTTCTACAGGGAGCACACCCCTGCAAAGACCTTCTGCGCGGGACCGGTCATAAACACCGGCGACGCAGGATCACCGTCCCATTCAACCTGAAGGTCACCGCCGGCAAGATGTACCGTCACCCGATGACCGTGTCTGTTTTGCATAATGCCCGCCACCACGGAGGCACAGGCGCCGGTTCCACAGGCAAGGGTTTCCCCGCAGCCCCGTTCCCACACGCGCATGTCGATCTCGTTACTGTTAATAACCCGAATAAACTCGACGTTTGTGCGGCGGGGGAAGCGCTCAAGACGTTCAATCACCGGGCCATCTTCCAGAACCATGGCATCCGTCACGTCATCAACGTGGATTACTGCATGGGGATTGCCCATGGATACCGCCGTAAAGGAATAGGTCCTGTTGCCCACGGTGACAGCCCCCGTATTATCGTCTCCGGTTGATTCAAAGGGAATCGTGCCGGGCGTCAGAACCGGTGCGCCCATATTGACCCGATACTGTCCCCGATCCCGGGTAATGCGCATCAGTCCGGCCCGGGTCTCCACACGGCACTCGGCCTGTGAAAAGCCCAGCTCACTGCGTACAAAGGCCGCAAAACAGCGAATTCCGTTGCCGCACATCTCCGCCTCGCTGCCGTCGGCATTGAAGATACGCATGCGGAAATCCCCCCCGTGTTCCGGGGCAAGCACTGCAATCAGGCCGTCCGCACCGATTCCGAAGGAGCGCCGGCACAGCTCTTCCACCCGGGGAAAGATCCCCCTTATATCCTCGGTTACACCGTCCACCATAATGAAATCATTGCCAAGACCATGCATTTTTGTAAAGTGTAGATCCATACTCACCATCCGGGAAAGGAGTTGTTTATGATTTTCTGTACTATTTTTTCGGCGGCACGCGCAATTCCGTCATTCTCGTCTTCGGAATCGGCGGAGTAAATTCCTGTGGCTTCCACCGTACCACTGTAAAGCTCATCCTTCTTCACCTTATCCTGTAAAGTTGCGGTAACCCTGATGGTAACAGCGTAGGAGCCGATCTCCGTATCCTCCCATTCGCCGCTGTATTCACGGGCGCGGCTCTCGTAGGAAAGGACGGTTCCCGTCAGCACTGCATCGGCATCACGGCTGGTGGTTGTCAGCCCGTGCCGTGACATCTGGCTGCGCAGAAGATCCGTCAGCTCTTCGGCAACATTCTGAACCTGGGCGTCATTTTTAAAGACGGGCACTGCGATGGTTTCAATATGAGAGGGCACGGAAGAGCCCTGAAAGCTGTAATAGGCACAGCCCGTCAGCAGAAGAACGAACGCCGCCAAGAGACTACGCACAGGAGATCTCCGCCATAATACGGCGACAGCGATCCGCCCGGTGCCGGTCCATTCCCTCGGAAGTAGGGGTATCATCATTCTGCGTGAGAGCAATGCTGCTCTGCATCAGATCTGTCATCACCCCGTTCAGCCAGTATGCATCCTTCTGGCGGAATATTCCCAGATCAATACCCAGGCGAATATTGGACGTAAGATTCAGCATTTGCGGAATGGAGAGGGTCCGTGCGGCAGAAAGAATTCCCACAGAACGATAAATTTTGTCCTCCAGGGCCAGGGGGGCCTCACGCTGCAGAATCACGCGCGCTTCCTCTTCTTTTTCACAGAGTCGGGCAATCAGGGACTGCCCCCGGGAGATAATCTCACGTTCCGTATCACCGGCGTAGGCACCGGCGCGCACCGTAAAAAGAGCCCCCCATGAATCGGTCTGACGCTTGAATTTCCCCTCGGCGGAACACCCCAGCTGAGTGAGCCCGCTGAGAGATTCATGGAGGGTTTCGGTCAGAATGAGTCCGGGCAGATGCAGGGTAAACTCTGCCTGAAGGCCCGTTCCCGCCTCGCGGGTATTGCTCAAAAGAAAACCGCGGGTCTCGTTGAAGGCATAGGTCAGCTCGTCCCCGATGCAGGTATCCATACGGTTCACCTCTTCCCAGGCATCTTCCATATTGCTGTCACAGTCCAGGTACAGCTCAAGATGATCACTGCCGTTGATCAAAGCGGCAGGGCGCCCCTCTGTGAGAATCACTCCACGCGCCCCTTCACTGCGGGCCATGTCCATGGGAATGATATCCCGTTCAAAGAGCAGGGTCTTGCCCATATCCCCCAGGGATGCAAGCTGTATGGTGTCATGGTCCACCCCGGGGCTGCATTTCTCCACAGCCGCGGAGATATCCCGGAAAACAGCTTCTTTCTCCAGAAGAGAAGCCGTGGGGGGAAAGGGATATTTTGCACAATTACGCTTCAGGCGAATCCGCCGTGACAAAAGAATGGGCTCATCGGCGTGAGCCAGCCACGGAACCGGCCGCTGCAGTATCTGTTCAGCATTCATTGTTATCTGCCCGCTTCCATTCGGTTTATGCGGTCCCGCAAAAGCGCCGCCAGTTCATACTTCTGAGTTCGTACCGCCCGGTCAAGCTCGCGCCGCAAAGATTCAACCGCCGTGTACGAACCGTGACCGCTGCCGTGGGTATAGTTTTTTCCGTGGTAAAAGGTATCCCCCTTTTCCACACTGAGCCGCTCTGCGATGATCGGCTCAAAGGTGTTGTAGCATTCGCTGCAGCCGGCCTGCCAGGTTTCGGTAAAGGATTTCTCCGTGGTCCCGCAGAGGGGGCACACCCGCTGAGGAGGTGTCTTTTTTTCCGCATAATCATCTTCTGCAGACAAAGTCTCGTCAAAATCATCTTCTTCCGGTGCCTGATCTATGTTGAGGCCCATTTTCTCTGCGCAGTCAAAGCAGATATGCTTTGTTCTGGAAGTGTCTCCTTCTATCTGAGTGAGCAGTATGCTTGCCGGATTTTCTCCGCAGGAGTCACACATCTTCATTGTAGTACCTCTTTTCTGATCGTTCCCTTTTCCAGGATCAGACAGTAATCCATGGCCCGGGCCACTGTCGGATCGTGGGTTGCTATAACAAAGGTCTGATTATTTTCGTTGTTGAGCCGCGCAATAAGGCGCAGAAACTGTTCTGTGGTTTCCCGGTCAAGATTCCCCGTCGGTTCATCCGCAAGGACAACGGCGGGGCTGTTAAAAAGCGCCCGGGCCAGGGCCACGCGCTGCTTTTCACCGCCGGACAGCTCGGCCGGATAATGGTCATCCCGTGCGGTAATGCCGGTCATCTCCATCAGCTGCCGTGCCCGGACAAGGGCGTCGGCCTTCTTCATCCCCGCCATCAATCCGGGAATACATATATTTTCGGCTGCCCGGAAATCGGTTAAAAGATGATGAAACTGAAAGACAAAGCCCAGCTTTCTATTGCGAAAGAGAGAGGTCTCCCGTTCGCTGAGCTGCTCTATGGAACTATGGTCAATCAAGACCTGTCCCGCCGTGGGCCGGTCCAGGCCGCCCATGATCTGCATAAGGGTGGTTTTGCCCGATCCCGAAGCTCCCATGACGGCAACCCGGGCGCCCTTCTCCACGGTAAAGTCCACCCCCTGCAGCACATGGAGCCAGGAGTCGCGCTCTTTGAATTTTTTATGCAGATCCTTTACAATAATCATCAGTCAATCCTCATGGCCTGGGCGGGAATCATCTTTGACGCCTGCATGGCCGGGTAGAGTGAAGCAAGCAGGCAGAGTGCATTGGCCGCAATATATATCGCCACGACATCCGCCGGCTTAATCAGCACGGGCAGAACATTTACAAAATATACATCACCGGGCAGGGTGATCCATTCGTAGCGCTGCTGCAGCAGACAAAGCGCAACCCCGAAAACCGTCCCCACGGTGGAACCGATAAGCCCGATGATCCCGCCGTTGAAAAGAAATATGCGGATAATGGCACCGCGGGTCGCCCCCATGCTGCGCAGAATACCGATCTCCCGACGCTTTTCCATAATCATCATAATAAGGGAGGAGGCGATATTAAACGCAGCCACCACCATTATCAGGGAGATCACAATCAGAATCACCCGCTTTTCCACCTTCATCCACTGAAACAGTGAGCGATTGCGGCTCTCCCAGTCATTATGTTTAAACTCATGGCCCAGACGTTCATTGATATCCTGCGCCGCCGCGGTGGCATCGTTGATATTTGTACAGCGAAAGTTTATCAGCTGCACACCCTCCATATTATAGAGCTTCTGCCCCGCCTCCAGAGAAATGTACGTAAAAAGGCGGTCATACTCATACATTCCCGTGCTGAAGATTCCCGCCACGGTAAAACGCACCATCTTGGGAGTAATGCTGCCCATGGCGGTTTCGCCCGTGGAACTCATGAGAATGACCTCATCCTTCAGGCCCACGCCGAAGTTTTTGGCCAGACCTTTTCCGATCACGATGGAGGGGTTTTTGCGATCCCTGTAGGAGACAGTGCTGTCCAGACGCCACTCACCCCGTACCACGGCGGAATCAATATCCGTCACCTGTGACTCCAGGGAATCAACCACGGCAAACACCTTCACGCCGTCCTGAATGGGGGGAACATCGTACTTGGCATTGCGGTATTCTATAACAGACTTTCCCTCGATAGCGGGAGACACCGCCGCAACACGCCGATCAGCCGCAACAATGCGTGCAAGGGAATCATACTTCATGATGGGACGATAAAAGAACCGCCGAATCTGCCCGTGGGGCATGGTGCCGACAATCTTGCTTTTCACTTCCGCATGGAACCCGTTGGAAATGGACAGGGCGGCAATAAGCACCATGGTGCCCAGAATCACCCCGAGAATCGAGATGTTCGTGATCAGGGAGACAAAGCCCATCTTTCTGCCTCTGAGATAGCGAAGTGATACAAAGAGTTCCACACATGCTCCGGTTCTGAATAGTTTTCCCATGAAAATATGTTATGCCTTTCTTTCATGCTATGGTTGCCTGAATGCACTGTTGCCTCACTCTTCGGGCACGGAGATGTGCACCCTGCCGGGAACCCTTTCCGCTTTCAGCGGGCGGCCAAAACCTCCTTCCCCTTCACTTCCTGCGGCAGCCGCTTCTCGGGTCGCAAGCGCCCCTGCACAGCTGGCGCCGCAGTGTGTTCAGGGTCAGGGTATTTTTGGCGCGCTCCCATTGTGCCGGAGGCAGATTCGTTGCTTCGCTCCCGCTCTGGGAATCAACGTGGCATCAGAAGTAGTTACTGATAATGATGGCGATGAGACCGATACAGACATTAAAGATGATATTAAGGCTGTTGATTTTGGTATTGCCATGGGTGGCGGTCTTGGTATTCCTGCGGGTTCCGGAAAGATCCTCCTCGACCTTCGTTATACCCTTGGCCTGACAGAAGTAAACGATACAGATTTTGATGTTGATGCCAAAAATGGTGCCTTTGGTGCCATGGTTGGGTACGGCATCGATTTCTAAGCCCCGTATCCTGATCAGATCTATGCACGGCCTGCTGAGTTTTCAGCAGGCCTTTTTTTGTGGAAACTCATAATTATGTTGCAATACAACTCCCCCGATGTATATTTACTACACAGGCGTACAAAACCAATGGAGGCCCGATGGAAGAATCCTTTTCAGAAACAGTTCAGAGCGGCGCTGATGCAGCCCGTCTTCTGGGACATCCGGCGCGCATAGAAATTCTGCGGATTCTCTCCTCGCAGGACTGCTGCATTCCCGGGGAGATTTTTTCACGCATCCCTCTCAGCCGCGGAACGGTAAATCAGCATCTGAAAGCGCTGAAAGAAGCCGGCTGGATAGAAACAACCCTCAAAGATACCGGGCGGCCTCATTACTGCCTCAGGACGGAGGTTGTCAAACAAAGCATCGCCCCTCTTTCAAAAATCACAAAGGATCTCCTCGCGACCCGGGAGATCGCCTGCGGCAATCCGGCACCGAAAGAAGAAGCCCTGCTCTTTCTCTGCACGGGAAACTCCTGCCGCAGTCAGATGGCAGAGGCTTTCTTCAACACCCTTTCCGGCGATCTGCCTTTCCGCGCATACAGTGCAGGAACATCGCCGGCAGATGAAATCCACCCCCTTGCCGTAAAAGTCATGGAGGAGAAGGGCATACCTCTGGATGGCCTTTACCCCAAGAGTTCACGCTCTTTTCTGGGTAAATTAAATATCAGTCTGGTTATCTTCGTCTGTTCCACGGCGGAAAAAGACTGCCCCTACCTGTTTCCCTTTGCCCGAAGGCGCATTCAAATGCCCTTTGAGGATCCCGCAAAGGCAAAGGGAAGCCCGAAAGAACGGGAACAGGTATTTCGCCGGGTCCGTGATCAGATCGAAGAAAAGGTAAAATTACTTCTGGAAGAGTTAACCCCTGTAAAGGAGACACGTAATGAGTAACGAAAAGAAAATGGATTTTTTTGAGCGCTACCTCAGTGTGTGGGTAGCCCTGGCAATTGTCGCAGGCATCGCCCTGGGGGCTGTCGCCAAAGATACGATCTCCGTGGTAAGCAGCTGGGAGTTCTATACCGTCAATATTCCCGTGGCCATTCTGGTGTGGCTCATGATCTACCCCATGATGGTGCAGATTGATTTTTCGAAGGTGGGTGAAGCCTCGCATTATGCCAAGGGACTCAGCATTACGGTTATTGCCAACTGGCTGATAAAGCCCTTCACCATGTTCTTCTTCGCCTCAATCTTTTTCAATCATATCTTTCAGGCATGGATCAGCCCGGAACTGGCCCGGGAATACATCGCCGGGGCAATTCTTCTGGGTGCAGCACCCTGTACGGCCATGGTCTTCGTCTGGTCCTATCTCACCGACGGAGATCCCAACTACACCCTCTCCCAGGTATCGGCAAACGATCTGATCATTCTGGTCGCCTTTATCCCCATTGTCCAGTTTCTGCTGGGAATCAACGATATCGCAATACCCTGGGGAACCCTGGCCACCTCCGTGGTCACCTTTGTGGTCATCCCCCTGGCAGCGGGCTTTGCAACCAACCGCATTCTTACCCGTACCCACGGTGAAGAGTGGCTGCGGACGGTCTTTCTGCCACGCCTGAAACCCCTCTCCATTACGGCCCTGCTCACCACTCTGGTTCTGCTCTTTGCCTTTCAGGGAGAACGGATTCTGCGCAACCCTTTTCATATTCTCCTGATTGCGGTGCCCCTCTCCATTCAGACGTATTTCATCTTCTTCATCACCTGGAAGGCGGGTCGGGCGGCAAAACTGCCCCATAACATCGTCTCTCCCTCGGCCATGATCGGGGCAAGCAACTTCTTTGAGCTGGCCGTTGCAGCAGCAATCGCTCTCTTCGGACTGGAATCCGGCGCTTCTCTGGCGACAGTGGTCGGTGTGCTGATCGAAGTTCCCATCATGCTCTCCCTGGTACGATTTTCAAACAATAACCGATATGAGGTGGAAAATGTCTAAGAAAAACGTGTTGGTCATGTGTACAGGAAACTCCTTCCGCAGTCATATGGCGGAATCCTTCATCCGGAAATTTGCCAAAGATGCGGCAGATGTCTACAGTGCCGGCGTAAAAGCAAGCGGTACCGTCAGCCCCTGGGCGATCAAACTGATGGCGGAAGAGGGTATCGATATCTCCGGTCATACATCGGATCAGGTGGACAGGTTCCTTGATATGCAGTTTGACTATGTCATAACCGTGTGTGATAACGCCAAAGAGACCTGCCCGGTTTTTCCCAAACCCGTCGGGAAAATCCTGCATCGCAGTTTCCGTGATTACGATGATCAGGGTGATCTCAGTGATGAAGAGTTTCTGGCCTCACTTCGACCGATCCGTGACGGCATCAAAGCGTACTGCCGCGACTTTGCAGAAAACGAGCTTGGTGTAGACGTACGGGAGAAATAAGCATTTCGGCCCGTCCCCGCGCAAATAGAGGCGGGCCGTTACATCCGTCCTCTGCAAACGCGGGCGAATCAATGGTGGGAGCGCGGTCCCGTGTCGGCCTGGAGTGCCGCACAATGAGTTCCCGGTGATACACAATGAGTTCCCGGTGATACACAATGAGTTCCCGGTGATACACAATGAGTTCCCGGTGATACACAATGAGTTCCCGGTGATACGCAATCAGTTTCCGGTGATACACAATGAGTTTCCCGTGATACGCAATCAGTTCCCGGTGATACACAATCAGTTTCCGGTGATACGCAATCAGTTCCCGGTGATACACAATGAGTTTCCGGTGATACGCAATCAGTTCCCCGTGATATGCAATCAGTTTACATAATATCGTCTGTAGAGACACGGCATGCCGTGTCTTATGTGGGAAACAGGGAGGATGTTCTTTCGAACACCCCTACGGGGCGATGGTGTGCAGAAAAAGATTCATGGTGTCGGGGCGCGGCCTCGTGTCCGCCTGGCCTGGTGGCCGGATCAATGCGGATGAATGAATGGATGGTGAATGGAGGGAATGGATATGGATGGACAGATGCATTTACCCTGTAGAGACGCAATTCATCCTTGATTCCGCAGTTGGATCTGATTATCGAATATTTTGAATTAATCGGAGCGGTACTGATGCCCCAATATAACTCGGCTCACGCCGATATGTCGGAACTGCCACCGACGGGGCAGTTCCTTTTCCCATGGCAGAAAAGAAAAGCCATTCATGGGGTTTGGCCCCCATACGACCAAATGAGACATCTTTGATTGGGGAGGCCGTTTCGA
>JBNJDQ010000041.1:0-16935 GCA_051745065.1 Fibrobacterota bacterium | reverse complement strand
CCGGTGACAGCGCAACAAACGATGAAAGGACTGCCATGACTGCAGAGTTTCTTCCTCTTACTATGGATGAGCTGCGCCAGCAGGGGCGGGAGGAAGTTGATTTTCTCCTTGTGACAGGAGATGCCTATGTCGATCATCCTTCTTTCGGTGCAGCATTAATCGGGCGGCTCCTTGAGGCCTGCGGCTATTCCGTCGGGGTTGCGGCTCAGCCCGATCCGAAAAATCCGCAGGATCTGCAGGTTTTCGGGCGGCCGCGCCTGGCCTGTCTGATAACGGGGGGCAACATGGATTCCATGGTTTCCAACTATACCAGTGCGGGTAAACCACGCCGCCGTGATGTGTTCTCTCCGGGCGGTGTTGGCGGAGCCCGGCCGGATCGAGCGGTGATTGCCTACTGTAATCTTGCCCGGCAGGCCTTTAAGAAAATTCCCCTGATCATCGGTGGAATCGAGGCTTCCCTGCGGCGCTTTTCCCATTATGATTACTGGTCCGATAAGATACGCCATTCCATTCTGCAGGATTCCAAGGCGGATGTTCTTATCTACGGAATGGGGGAGTATGCCCTCACGGAGACGGCGCGCCGCTTGGAAGAGCAGCGCCCTCTTGCGGGAATTCGCGGCACGGCGATCAACCGCAGCAGTGCCGCCGACTGCAGGGATGCCATCTTTCTGCCCTCTCATGGGGAGGTTGTCCGGGACGGTACGGCCTACTGCCGCGCCGTTATGCTTCAGCAGGAAAACTGCAATCCCCAGGACGGCGCAACTCTGGTGCAGCCCGACGGAGCACGTTTTATTATTCAGTATGCACCGGCGCCCCTGCTGTCGCAGGCGGAACTCGACCGTATCTACGCCCTGCCCTTTGCCCGGCGTGCTCATCCCGCCTACGACGCGCAGGGCGGGGTTCCCGCGGCACAGGAGGTGCAGTTTTCTGTGACCGGCGCCCGGGGCTGTTTCGGCGGATGCAGTTTCTGCGCCATTACGTCACATCAGGGGCGCACAATCCGCAGTCGGTCGCATGAGTCTATATTGTCGGAGATTCGCTCCTTTGCAGATCATCCCGATTTTCGGGGCATTGTTCACGATATCGGCGGCCCCACGGCAAATTTTCGGATTCCTGCGTGCCGCAAACAGCCGGAGCAAGCCCCCTGTCCGCAGCGGCACTGCCTGTTTCCCGGCCCCTGCCCCAATCTGCAGGTGGATCACAGTGATCTGCGCAGGCTCCTTGCCGCAGTGCGGCAGATGGACCATGTGCGCCGGGTGTTTATTCGCTCGGGCATTCGCTACGATTATCTCATGGCCGATTCGGATGAAGGATTCTTTCGCGATCTGGTGGCCCATCATGTGAGCGGACGCATTAAGGTGGCGCCGGAACACAGTGTGCCCTCGGTTCTTTCCTGTATGGGCAAACCGGGGATTGAGCTCTTTGAAGCCTTCTGCCGTCGATTTAAGGAGCTATCCCGAAAGGCGGGGAAAAAGCAGTACATCGTGCCCTATTTCATCTCTTCTCATCCCGGCAGCAGTCTGAAAGAAGCCGTGGAACTTGCCTGTTACATGAAGAACGCAGGACTGCGCGTGGATCAGGTGCAGGATTTTCTGCCCACACCGGGGACTCTTTCCACGGCGATGTACTGCACGGGCCGTGATCCACGGACGCTGGCCCCGGTGTATGTGGAGCGTTCCGGTCGCAACAAACGGCTTCAGCGGGCACTGCTGCAGTTTGATCGGCCGGAGAATTTTTCCCTTGTACGGGAAGCTCTGGTCAAAGCGGGCAGGAAGGATCTGATCGGATTCGGTCGGTCCTGTCTGGTGCGGCCGGGTAAAAAAGTCTCATCATCGGGTCGGAGAGGCCGCGGAAAGAGAGACGGTACAAAGAGAAGAAACCCCGGAAGACGTTCGTGAGGGATTATTTGCCCCGCTGTACCCGGCGGATAAGGAATTCCGGCATGCCGGCGTCGCGCATTTTGTTCTGATAGGATTCAATGTCGTAGGGAATCCGGTGGAAGTTGAGCGCCGTGGTATCGGTGTTAAGAATGGCATAGCAGGCGCGATTATCCCCGTCCCTGGGCTGACCGACACTGCCTACGTTTACGATGTAGCGAAACTGCTCACGGGGATCATACTTAAAGTTCTTTTCTTTGTAGACCCGAATATCACCGGTATCCCGACTGAGTTCAATAATACCGGGAACATGGGTATGTCCGTTGAAACAGAATTTGGTTTTGAAAAAGTTGAAATTAAAGAGGGCATCCTCGATGGAGGAGATATAGAACCACTGGTACGGATCATAGGGGGTTGCATGGACAATGGTGATGTCTTCATGCTCGCGCTTCATGGGAAGGGAGTTAAGAAACTGCAGGGCCTCTTTGTGAATGACGCTGTGGGTCCAGGTGATTGCATAGAGGGCATTACTGTTGAAATTGATCTCTGAGGAGGGGGCGAACACTGCCGAATCATGGTTGCCCAGAACAGTTTCCACGGCAGCCTCACTGACCCGGGACACACATTCGTTGGGGTTGGGGCCGTAGCCGATGATATCACCGAGGCAGATAATTCTGTCCACCTGCATTGTTTCGATATGTTCAAGGACAGCCTCGAGAGCGTCGAGGTTGCCGTGGATATCGGAAATAAGGGCTGTCTTCATTGCTACCCGGTCTTTATCATAAAACTGAATCGGCTGTTTCCGATGTTGATTTTGTCGCCGTGTTCCAGATTGGCCCGGGAAACTTTGTGGCCGTTTACCTTGAATTTCCCCGTCAGTTTGTTTGATGCTTCGATGGAAAACCCCGACTCCTCCGCCCGCAGCAGGGCAATCTTACCCGAAGAAAGCATGCCGCCTTCAACGTAGATATCATCATCATCGGTATTTCCCAGAGTCATGATTGTTTTGTTGATTTTATAGACAATCTGCCGTTCCACCTCGATGAGTATAGCTTTGCTGTTATTTAATTTCATACTCTGCCGGGATTTGCCTTTATCAGAGGAGGAAAAAATCAAAGAGCTTTGGTCGTCATCGCCCTCGTCTTCGCCTGAGGACGGTTCTTCGGGGGAGATATTCTCCTCCGGAACAGGCCGGGCCGGTGCCGCAGGGGACTGGTCCTGATCAGCCGGTGAAATACTGAGAACAAAGTCGCCGATACGCAGATCGAGAGGGGATTCAATGGAAATTGAATCGACCTGTTTATCACCGCAGTAGGTACCGTTGAGAGAGCCCATATCCGAGACTTCGGCAATTCCGCCGTTTTCGGGAAGGTGAATCTTAAGATGGTTTCGCGACACGGATCTATCGTTGATAATAATATCGTTAGTCGGAAGCCGCCCTACAGTGGAGCCGTCTTTTGAAACTCTGTAGGTTTTTATTAAGGTTCCCCTATGTTTAATTAGTATATTTAACATAATACCAGTTACCGCGTTGAAGGATACTACTCAAAAAGTTATAATAAGCAATATAATTAATATGAACGAAAAAAAGTAAGAAGTTGAATATGGCCGGAAAAAAAATATTTCTTTTAATCCTTCTTCTGTCCTTCTCTCTCGTTGCCTTTGAGACGAAGATGGATTATCTTTCCCGGGAGGAGCTGCTGGTACAGGTTGATTCCCTCTCTCTGGAAATTCAGAACCTGCGCCGCCGGGGAGAACCGATTGATCATACCGAAGAGGAGCTGGATAAAGTTCGCTGGGCTCTGGAGCAGTACAAGACAGGGCCTGTTCCCGATACTCTTGCCGTGGCGCAGGAGCAATCACCCTCCGATGATGACAGCAGAATAAATCCGTTTCTTCGTTTTTTTACGGAAAACAGCAGTATTGATCTGCTGATTATGATTTCCGGAGGAGTTGCCTTTCTGGCGGTTCTTTTTCTTATTGTTCTGCAGGTGTATCTTGCACTGCGCCGGCGCAGACGGGCTGCATCCCTTCGTCCGTCCCGGCAGGGCAAAAAAAGGAATATCCATACAAAGCCGGCACAGAAGAAAGAGGACGCTTCTCCGGCCGGAAAAAAAGATCTGACGTACCGGCGGGAACGGGAGCTGCGTGAAGGAATAGAGGCCCTGCGGGCTCTGCAGGCCAGCAAAGATCCTGCCCCCCCTGATGATTCCCGGAATCCCTTTTCCCATACTCCATCCGCCGGGGCGTCGCCATCCCTCCGTGAGGATGTCCTTTCCACTCCCGGAAAACGTTCCGAATCGGCGAAGTCAACCTCTTTGCCCCGGGCAGAGTCCGGGCATACCGCCCCTGCCGGTCGTCCGGAGAAGGCCGCCCATCCCCGGTCACGGGCCGAAACAGCAAAGCCCTCAGCCGGAGAGCAGGAGCAGTCTCCCCCTGTCGGGTCTCCCGGGGCGGTTATTGCCGCTTCGCGTCGTGGAGAGGATGTACGTACCATTGCCCGCACTCAGGGGCTGAGTATGGATCAGGTAACCCTGATTCTGAAAGTATCCGGACGGTAACCCATGGATATTGTTCCTCCCCGCCGTACTGTCCCTGACGGGCAGCATCCTCAGGTGAAACGGGACGGTCCTGCCGGACAATCTCTTGCAGTAAAACAGCTGAAGGGGTTTTCCCTGGTAACACCGCATGCGGGCGGTGTTCTTTATCTTGATCCGCTGTGGGCTGAGACAATGAAGGGTGGCCTGCGGCTTCCTCCGGATCTTATGGATCTTTTTATCACCGAGTCGCCCCTGAGCGGGAGAGCTTTGCACTCTGCTTTGACGCGCTTTGGCCTTTCTTCTTCCGGGCAGGAGGCCCGACTTCCCGCAGAGCTTTTGGACAGTCTCAATCCCTCTTTTGGGACAGAGGCTTTTCGCCGTCTTCAGGTGACCGTGAATAATACACTCTATTCGATGTACCGCCAGGGCGGTCCTTCGGACAGTACGGCCGGGCTTTTTCAGTCTCTGCTGCGTGTGGCTCTTACCACCAGCCCGCAGATACAGCGCCGGGTGCTGCGCTTCCTTGATCAAAAGGGAGAACGGCGCAAAAAGGAGGACGCCCTCAGGCTGACCTCCTTTGATGACATTGCTGCGGTGCATTCCTATTATGAGTCTCTTCGTACAGAGTTTCCTCCCATGCGGAATGTTTCTTTCTCTCATTTTCGAAATGCTGCAGAAGGTCTTGTCCTGTTCTCTGATCCCCGGGGGCATCAGCGGGATTTTCTGTCCCGCCGTGAGCTGCAGAGAACCCTTCAGCTCCGGCTGGAGCAGGACTATCCCAATGTATGCCGAAACATCGATTCTGCGGTGCTGGCCAATGCGGCCGTTGCAGAAACTGTATGGGATGAGGGTTTTCTGTCCCGCTGTGAGAATGTTGTGCAGCATCTGAAAAAAAATGGGACTCCTTCTCAGCAGGGGCGTACAGCGGCGGCCCTTTTTACGGCGTCCGGAATGATTCAGTCCAATCTGAATGGCAGGGATATTTCCGTTACGGATCTGCAGTGGGGATTTACCGCTGCACAGGATGTTTCCCGGATTATTCCTCTCGTCCGCACGGGTATTGATGAAATCGGGATACAGCAGAGGGCTGTCTCTGAGGCGGTACCTCTTGTGCGCAGAATTCTTGATTTCCTTGAAGGGACCGGAGGCGCCCGCCCCGGGGCCGAGCAATATCTGTCGATGCTTGGAACGGTTCGTTTTACCCGCAGTATGCCTTCCGACCAGCCTTCGCTGTACCAGACGCTTTTGTTTATACGGCAGAAATCAGGGCCGCATTCACTTCCGGTACCTCTTGAACGTGCATTCGATGCTCTCTACCTGCTTGTACAGTCCGCTTCAGTACGCTTTTCTCCGGGAAGCTTCGTCCTTTCCTTTGCAGAAAAAAAAGGAAAAAAACGGGGCGGTGCCCTGCATGGTGCTCCTGTCCGGGAGCCGGTTGGTCAGGAAGTTTCTTTTTCGGCGGATATGGAACAGGTCGGTCATGTTGAGTGTCATGTTGCAGGGGCACGTAAAACGGGGGTGAATCTTACCCTTTCCTGTCGAAAGCTGAGGACACTGCGCTGGTTTAAGGAGCATAAAAACGAAATGCTTGCAGCATGGAAAGAGAAGGATGGAGGCTGTGCGGATCTGCGGATTGTGCGGTGTTCCGGGGACTCCCGCTATGATGCGGCCCGGACGGGAATGGATTTGCAGGGATGAAGAAACAACGGCCACAGGCAGCGGCCCTGAAGTATTCTTCCGATGACCGTGCGCCCCGCCTTGTGGCAAAGGGGGAAGGGCCTATCGCAGAGGAAATTATGCGGCGGGCTGCCGCGGCGGAGGTTCCCGTGTATGAACAGAGTGATCTTGCCGGGCTCCTCATGGAGCTTGATCTCAACAGTGAGATACCGCCGGAGTTGTATCGGGCGGCGGCGGAAGTTATGAGCTGGGTTTTTCAGGCAGAGGACAGATTATGATACAGAAAATTATGCTGGTGAGTGTTTTGGTAACGACGTTTCTGTGGTCGCAGGAGGTGCTTTTTGTGGGCTTTGGTGCTGTCCGCGAAGGTGGCCGGGGGGCGTTGTGGGATCAATCCTTTCGACGTATTATGTCGGCATCGGACAACATCGAGCTTCTCAGCTCCCGTTCCTCCGGCCTTCTGCGGGAGCATTTTGCCCAGTCGGGAAATCTTGCGGTTACGCCGGCCGTTCTTGAATACATTCGAAAAAACATAACCGATGCAGGGTATCTTGTGAAACCGCAGGTTGTTGATTTCACTATCGAGCCCCAGCGGGGTGGTTTTTTGTGGCTTGCTGTGCGCTATCACTATGACTGCAGTGTCAAATATACTGTTATTGATATCGGAGAAGGACAGGAAGTGATCTCCACGATCGTGCGTACTCAATTTCATCGGTTCAGTGAGCTTTCCCCACCCTGGCGAAACCCCGAAGATGAGAGCGCCCTGTCTTCGGCAACGCGTGAGAAAATGATACGCCGTGGGGTGGAAGATAATCTCCGGCGATTTGAAAAAATTCTGCAGTCTCTTTTACGGAAAAGTAAATAATCATTTGATTTGGAATACAGATTATATTTCTTTCAGGTGTACAAAATTATTATATTACTGATATTCAGTGTGATGATTCCAGTCCGGAGGTTTGCGTGGCTCACCACAAAACGTATAAAAATGTCTTTGACGATTCCCAGGAGTTCAAGCGCCTCAACGATCTTATTCTCGGTGCAATACAGGAGTTTACGGAATACCGCAAGGGCAATCTTACCTATGGTGAGATCATGTATGTCATAGAATGTATTCTGGATTCCCTGCGGGAAACATCGGAAAAGGAAGCGAAGAAAACCAAAATTACCAGACGTTTCGGAGAAACCCCTTCCTTTTCCCTGCTCATGGCATCCCATTCCCGTCTGGTTGAAACACTGCTGAAAAAGAATCTGATCAATTCCGATGATGAGCTCTATGTACTCTACGGAGAGGAGTAACCGTGGTCTGTGAAACCAATTGCAATGAGATATCTGTCTCCTTTCCCGCCACGATCGAATACATCCCGATTTTACGGGAATTTGTATCTGATTCGCTGAAGGGGTTCGGTTTTTCCGATAAATTTTCCTACCGCATGGAAATAATGGTTGATGAGCTGGCAGTGAATGCCGTTGAACATGGAAGCCTTTCGCAGAAGTCACGGGTGGATCTGAATATTTCCATTCAGGATGACTTCGTCTCTCTTAACGTGAAAGATGAAGGAGGGAGTCGGGACAAACTCAATAATCTTCAGGAAGCATTGATCTCTTCTCCCAGGCGCGTTTCCGCAGAGGGGAATTCCCGGGGGAATCTGGGGCTTGAAATTGTAAAAATGCTTGCAGAATCTGTTGATGTTACAACTGAAGGAGAGACGGTGACAAAAGTTCGGGTGAAACGTAAAGGCGGCAACAATTGATGATGCAGGTATCCTATACACTCAGCAATGAATACCCCGAAGTGGCTTTTCTCAGTATGAAAGGCTCTGTCGACAGTTCTGCTCTGCAGGATCTTGCGGAAAATCTCAGCAGCCTGTACGATGTGGGGCGCCCTTATGTCATTGTGGATCTCAGCGAAACTGAAAGTATAACCGGTTCCGTAATCGGGGAATTGATCGAATGGCGCCGCGATTTTATCACGGGCTTTGACGGTAATTTCTGTTTTGCCGCAGCCCCTGCTGCTATCGAGCGGACCATACGGGATATTGATTTTGATAAAATATTCCGCATCTTTCCGGATCGCCGCTCGGCAATAAATTACTTTTTCTGGGAATATAAAGGTCAGATTGATACAATTATTCTTACCATCCCCAGTACCCTGACCATTGTTCCGGCCACCCGAAAGTTTGTCCGCCGGACCTGCGAAAGTAAAGGGTACAGCGGACGGGAAGCATTTCAGATAGAGACAATTGTGGATGAGCTGTGCAATAATGCAATTGAACACGGCATACGGGATTCCGCCAAAAATGTAGAGCTTGCCATTGCGGTGGGACGGAAGAAAGTGGATATCAATATATCAAACGGTATTGAGGTTGAGCACCGCGATTACAATGATGTGGTTAAAAATATGGAACGCTATGTTGATTCTCCCAGTACTTCTGCTGCAGATATGCGCGGTCGCGGTCTTGCCCTGGTGAAAATGCTGTCCAGTGATTTTGAAATAGACGGTTCAGAGAACGGAACCTGTGTACATGTTACAAAAGTAAGAGAGGAAAAATAAATGCAAACGAAAATTGACCTGGAGTATAGTGACGCAAAGGGTGTCGATAAGGGCAGGGTTGTCCATTTCAAGGGGGATCTTGACGCAACGAATGTGGAGCAGGTTGTGGAAAATGTGTTTTCCCTGATTGATGAAGGTACCGTTAATATTATTGCTGATTTCAGCCAGTTGCGCTATGTCAACAGTACGGGCCTTGGTATTCTGCTCCATTTCAGCAAGTCTGCCAAGGAAAAGGGCGGATCATTCAAGGTCTGCGAAGTGAATGATAATGTGTATGAAATAATCGATATTATCGGTGCAACCACATTGCTGGAAATCTACGATACTGTTGAGGACGCAATTAACTCGTTTAAGGAGTAGCCTGTATGAAACTTCTCAGACGCCTGATTCTTCTGCTGCCTTTGGTGGCTCTTGCTGTATACCTGCTTATCAGGGCCGATGTATTCACCGGTTCCGGCAGATCGGGGATCCCCTATCTTTCTATCAATGGAACAGTTTATACAAGCGAAGATTACAATGATTTTGTTAAAATAAAGAATCTCTTTCCCATTCAGGATACCGCCTTTATTTTTCCTGATGAGCGGGGGCCGGAGTCCTTTTTGATTGAAACCGTCCTTTTCTGGGATGATGCCCGGGAATATGAAGATCAGATCATGGGCACTTCCCGGTGGGAACTCCTTCAGACTTACTGGAAAGGCTATGTGTATGCCAAGGAGGTCCTGATTGACGGCCTTGGTGCCACGGATGATGAGATTCGTGCCTATTTTGAGAAAAACGCTAATGACTTTATTACCGGCGGACAGGACAGAAAAGAAGTCTCCTACATGGATTACCGGCAGGAAATAGCTGAAGTACTGTTCCTGGAGGAGTATCCCCCTTCGCAGGAATTTCGCGCGGCCTATGACTCATCCTCTGCGGTTCCCCTGGATTCCGCCTGGCTGGAAAAGCAGAAGAAGGATTTGTCATCCTTTTTTCTCAGAACGTTTTACCGGGATAAATACGATTCGGATCTACCTGACCGGATGAAGGTTCTTGTGGGAAAAAATAAGCTTATTTCCGAGAGTGAACTCTCTGAGCTTATGACCTGGTTGCCGGAGCGTATGCGCAGAGGGCCGAAGGACTCGCGTTATCCCTTTGCACGGCATATTCTTAAGTGGAAGATTTTTGCAGAAAAAGCAGAATCAACGGGGTACGCAGACAGTAAAGATGCGGAAAAAGAGCGTGAGTGGTTCCGCAAATATGTTGTTGTTCATCATTACATCAATAATGTCCTGCCGAATAAACTCGGTCCGTACCGGGAGCTGGTTGAACAGAATGTTGCGTACGCGTATTGGGATAAATACGGCGATCCGCTTTCCATAAGTGATTCCGTCCTGTATTCCGAGGTGCTTGATTCATATTCAGAACGAATGAATGCCATTTCTGTAAACAAACATATCTTTGATCGCCGACGCAGTAATTCGGTCAGTTTTATTTCAGATAAACTGAATTATTTCTATTTTGAATCACCGGATTCTCTGTATCAGGTTGCTGACAGCTTTGCCACGGCGGGGGCTACGGAACGGGCTGAGGTGCTGTATCGTGATCTGAAAGAAGATTATGCCTTTGCTCAGGAAGGCCTTGACGCCCATCTCAAGCTCGCAGAGCAGTATAAGAAAAAGAATCTGTATAAAAAAGCGGTAAAATGCTACCGTGATTATATTATTCTTTCCGGACGGGGAGAGGATTTCTGTAATGAATATTTTATGATTGCCATGCTGTACGGTGATAAACTTGAACGTTTGAAGCAGGCCGGGGCGAATTATAAATGGATATTCGAAAATTCTCCTGAATGTTCCATGGCTGATGATGCTGAGTTTATGTATCTGCATTTGGGTGAACCCATTCCGGATATCGATGAACTGAAAGCAATGAATCGGCGTCAGGGAAGCCCTGCAAACTGATATCTGTTCTTCTCTTATTCTGAGACCGGCCTGTGTCGGTCTCTTTTTGTTTAAGGAGTATCTGTGAAAATAGGTAATAACGAGTATCGTACGGTCTGGGCCCGGGAGTACCGCGGTGAACGAGTGGTCACGGTGATTGATCAGTCCTGCCTGCCCCATTCCTTTTCCACCATCGACTTACATACTGTTGCCGATTACTGTGATGTTATAAAAAATATGAAGATCCGCGGAGCCGGGTGCATTGGGGCGGTTGCTGCGTACGGTATGTATCAGGCTGCCCGTCAGGCCGATCCCACTCATTACGAAGATGATCTGAAGACTTTTGCAGAAGCGCTCCTTGCGACTCGCCCCACGGCATCAAATCTTGCCTGGGCCGTCAAGCGTATGCAGGGGGTGATAGATGCTGCTCACACTTCTTCTGAAGCGATGGAGAATGCTTTTACTGAAGCGGAGGCAATTGCTGATGAAGATGTCGCCATGTGCCGGGCAATCGGTTCACACGGGGTTGAAATTATCGGGGATATCAGCCGCAGAAAAAGGGGGGAGCCCGTGAATATTCTGACCCATTGCAATGCGGGGTGGCTGGCTTTTGTGGATTACGGTTCTGCCACTGCTCCCATCTATGAAGCACATCGCCGGGGAATACCGGTGCATGTCTGGGTTGATGAGACCCGGCCCCGCAATCAGGGTGCACGCCTGACTGCGTGGGAGCTTTCTCAGGAAGGAGTGCCTCATACGATTATTCCCGATAATACCGGCGGCCATTTGATGCAGCATGGTATGGTTGATATGGTGATTACGGGAACTGACCGTGTGACCCGCCGCGGTGATGTTGCCAACAAGATTGGTACATATCTCAAGGCATTGGCTGCGACCCATAACAGCATTCCCTTTTACGTTGCCCTGCCCTCATCAACCTTTGACTTTGCTGTGTCCAACGGTTTGCGTGAAATTCCCATTGAACAGCGCGGCGAAGAAGAAGTGAAATATGTGCGCGGTCGCACTGATTCCGGAGCGGTCGAATCGGTGCTTATTTGTCCTGAAGAGAGTCCCGCTGCCAACTGGGGTTTTGACGTAACTCCGGCGGAACTTATCACGGCTCTTATCTGTGAACGCGGCATTGTCCGTCCCGATGAAGATTCCATTACCGGTATGTTTCCGGAGGCGGTTCATGCGTGATGAAGGCTATATAAAATACCACACGGAAATGACCGGTGAATTCCGTTGTCCCGGAATGTTTCTCGATCAATTGAACAGTGTACGCACTACGCTTCACACCCGTGGTCTCATCGGTATGTACGATGACGGAATCGGATATGGTAATATCAGTATGCGTTCCGGCACAGGTTTTATCATCAGCGCCAGTGCAACGGGGAGCAAAAAGATACTGGATTCCGGAGAGTATGTCCATGTTCATGCTGTGGATATCGATCGTAATACGGTTTTCGCCAGGGGGATGCAGAAGCCATCCTCGGAATCACTGACCCATGGTGCAATCTATGCTGCCTGCGAGGAAGCCCGGGCTGTTATTCACGTACACAGTCGTGAACTTTTCGATTATCTTGCACAGCATCCCGACTCCTGGGCAACATCCCGCGGAGTTGCCTATGGAACGCCGGAAATGGCCCGGGCCATCAGTGATCTGGTTACACACCACGGGGCATGCAGGATATTTTATACACCGGGTCACGATGAAGGCGTATTTGCCTACGGCAGAACGCTCCAGGATGCAGAAACAACAATTCTTGAACTCTATGAAAAGGCGGTGAAGGCATGACAAAAATTGGAATAATCGGTGGAAGCGGACTTGATAATCCTGATATTATGCAGAACGGTCATGATATTGAGGTGGATACGCCTTACGGGAAACCGACTTCTCCCTTGAAATGCGGTACAGTAAACGGTGCAGAGGTCGTTCTGATCGGCCGTCACGGGCGTGAGCATACCCTGCCTCCGACGCAGGTGAATTATCGTGCGAATATAGCGGCTCTGCAGCAGCAGGGCGTAACCCATATCATTGCAACAACAGCAGTGGGCTCACTCCGGGAGGAAATCGGACGCGGCCATTTTGTTATACTCGATCAGTTCATCGATTTTACCAAACAGCGCAAAATGACCTTTTACGAATCTTTTGAGCCCGGTGCACCGGCCCATACTCCCATGGCTGATCCCTTTGATGCCGAGCTGCGTAAATGCCTTATTGCCAATTGTCGTGCAAAAAACTTTGATTTTCATTCCAGCGGTACGGTTATTACCATTGAAGGCCCCCGTTTTTCCACCCGCGCGGAATCGCATATGTTTCGCCAGTGGGGGGCCGATGTGATCAACATGTCTGTGGCAACAGAGGCGGCTCTTGCCAATGAGATCGGTATTCCCTATGCAGCGGTTGCCATGAGTACTGATTATGACTGCTGGAAGGAAGATGAAGAGCCGGTCAGCTGGGAGGCGGTGCTTTCCGTTTTTAAGAGCAATGCGGAACGGGTGACCGATCTTATTGCAAAAACAGTCGGTGATCTGTCATAGTGGATATCCATCAGCACCGTGCCCGCGATCTTATTGCGGATGAAAAAAAAGAAACCTGCGGCTCTGACTCGGCCCGTGTGTACGGGAAAAACCACCAAAAACGCTTTGAAATACTTGTGAATGAATCTCTCAGATGTGTACCGGATCGCAGGGCTGCGGTTCTTGATATCGGTCGGAGTCAGTTGACTGAACAGCTACTGCGGGTGTATGATTCCGTAACTACTCTGGGTTTTTCCCTCGATGATGATACGGGAGGTCATCGGGAGCAGAGACAGCTGAGTACTGCTGATCACATTGAATACGATTTGCGCCGTGCTGAAGATCCGGATTCCTAGCCTTCTGTGGAAAACCGCTTTGACCTCATCATGTTTTCAGAAGTGATGGAACATCTGCCCACGGCACCGGAACTTGTTTTGCTGATGTTCACCCGAATGCTGAAGCCGGGAGGCTGTATACTGCTTTCCACGCCGAACCGGACCACCATTCGCAGCAGGGCTCGAATGCTCATCGGACGTAATCCGGAGAAACGGATTCGCTGTTTCAGTGCCAACCCCGGTCATTTTCGGGAATATACCGCATCGGAATTGCGGGAGATTGCTTCGGCGGCCCTGCTTGAGGTTGTTTTTGTGCGTACCATCAATTTTAATTCTCCTGCCGGAGATATATTTGCGCCGCTCAAGGTATTCCCCGCCTTTCGCGATTCTCTCATGGCGGTGTTTCAGCGTCCCCGATAGTTTTTAGAAATTACGCTTTCTGAGCATTGAAAATATCAGAGCAAAGGCGATAAGTCCGGCCATGACAAAACCAACCAGACCAATGAGTGGGATATCGTTCCAGTAGGGGGGAATATCAGCACGGATCATCAGTGAGGATCCAATAATCAAAGCGGCAAGAACAATGGCAAAGGAAATTCGGTTGCTGATTCGGTCAAGGGTGTGCGTGATTTCCCGCAGGCCTTTATGTTCGAGTTCAATGGAGAGAGATCCCTCGGAGAGTCGGCGGGTAAAGCCGGCAAAATCCTCGGGGAAATTCCGCATGATGTATATCACCTCCTGAAGAGAACTGATGAGATTGCCCCCCATGGTTACGGGATTCAGTCGGCGTCGGTACATGCGGTGAATAAAGGGCTTAATTTTATTTATTACAACGAGATCCGGATAGAGGGTTCGTCCCAGGCTTTCCGCTGTGGCAATGGTTTTCATCATAAGATAAATATGGCTTTTGATGGTGATGCCGTTGCTGTTCAGTATGGAAAAGAGGGTATTTATGATATGTTCGTAACTGATGCTTTCAATGGGGCTGTTGACATAGAGGTCCATGAGCTCAATGAACTCACGTTCAAGCTGCTCCGTGTCAATTCGCTTTTGCGTGGAGATGGTGAATTTCAGAATACCCTTGACGAGTTTCTTTTCATCGCGCTGGTAAACGGCAACAAGGAGCCGGAGAATATTTTCCCGTTCTTCCCGGGTTACTCGCCCTACAATGCCAAAATCAATGTAGCAGATTTTTCCGTCATCGCGAATAAAAATATTGCCCGGATGAGGGTCTGCGTGAAATACGCCGTAAATAAAAATCTGCTCGAAAATTAAGGACAGTCCGCGATCTGCCAGACGGGGGAGGTTATGGCCCCGACGTTTGAGGGCCTCTGTGTCATCGGGTTTAATGCCGTCGATGAATTCCATGGTCAATACGCGTGATGTACAGCAGTCGTGATACACACGGGGAACATGAATGGTGGTGTTTTTCTGAAAGATATTTCGAAACTGAGTAATATTATGTGCTTCGTTGATAAAGTCGAGCTCCCGCGAGATGGTACGGGCGAATTCTTCAACGATATGCTGCGGATTATGATGGCTGTAGCGTTCGTTATGTTTGCGCAGCAGGTCCGCCAGGTTGTACAGTATCTCAAGATCCACTTCCATCTTCTTTTCGATTCCCGGTCTCTGCACTTTTATCACCACATCTGATCCGTCGCGCAGGCGGGCCCGGTGAATCTGTGAGACTGAACCGGCGGCCACGGGCGTCTCATTAAAGAAAGAGAAGTTCTGCCCCACCGGCGCACGCAGTTCCTCTTCGATGATTTTTCGGGCGTCTTCGGTGGAAAATGGCGGAACACGATCCTGAAGCAGGGTGAGTTCTCGCGCAATATCAAAGGGAATAAGGTCAGGGCGTACGGATACAATCTGCGCCAGTTTTACGAAGGTGGGCCCCAGCTCCTCCACAGCCATGCGTATCCGCTGAATATTGGTATAGCGGCCGAGGTTTTCCACCTTTTTTCGCGATACCAAAGCAAGTACATCGGTGAGATTCAGGGATTCGATAACATTGTCAAAGCCATACCGAATAAGAATGCCGACGATTTCCCGGTACCGTTTAAAATGGATGTATGTTCTGCCCAGGGAGAGTTTGCGGTTGATTCGGATCATTCGCTTTGCCGCAGTTTCTCCAGTTCTGCTTCAAGGGCTGCTATACGGCCTTCCAGCTGATCTACTTTCCCGCGTTCAGGGATGTTCATCTTTTTCAGCTGTTGGGAAACCACCGTATTTATGCGCTCCTCCATTTTCTGCGAAGCTTCCTCAGAACGTGTTTTAAGTTCTTCATAGAACTTTTCACCCTCTTCTTTGCTCATATCAGCAGAGTGGCTTATGTCACGGGCAGCCTTTTCAAGGCGTTCTCCTGCCGTTACTCCCATGCCGATTCCTGCAAGGAAGGCGTCTTTAATAAAATTACCCATAGGTACTCCTCTGAATAGATTTCGGTGATACGTCATTAATTATACCATACTGTATTCGTTTCAGCAATTCTTTTCTTCAATACGTACACGGATATTCCAGCGATCAGCGATCAATGCGCGAAGTTCTTCTTCCCGTGAGCGGGGAATTGAGAGTGACAAATGGACACGGTGAGTGTAGGTATAGTTTTCTTTTGCAGGACAGAACTGTGTCAGCATGTGTCGAATCTGCGGTTCCAGATCGTAATCAAAGGTCAGGATAAGCTCCAGTTGTTTCTCATATTGCTCTGTTTTCAGAGCGGAAAGGGCCTTTTGCACTGCACCGGTATAGGCTTTTACCATTCCTCCTGTGCCAAGTTTTGTACCGCCGAAATATCGCGTCACAACTGCTGCAATATGACCTATGCCGGAGTGACTGAGCACCGTCAGCATGGGCATACCGGCGCAGCCGGATGGTTCGCCGTCATCGCTGAAGCCTTTCTTCACGGTGGTGTCCGGCGGTCCGTAGATTGCCGCCCAGCAGGTGTGATTTGCTTTGGGATGTTCGTTCCGCTTCTCGTGAATAAAGCTTTTGAGCTCCTCTTCGGACTGAATCGGCCGGATCTCGCAGAGAAAGCGGCTTCCCTTTGTTTCCACTGTTCCAACAATTGGGCTTTTGGGTACCGCATAGGAACGCAGGGCCATGATCCTCCTTTACAGATTCTCCATTACTGCGCAAATACCTTATGCCGTGCTTTTTTGCAAGGGTTTACCGGTCCGAAAGAATCCGTGAAGAAATGTGGTCCAAAATTTGCACGGTCAGAGAGCCTATGCCCCGTGAACAGGATGCTCATGACGCAGAAGCAGATGTACAGCCCCGAAGAAATCCGGGGCTGCAGAAAAACTTTCAGTTCTTTTTGGTATCACCCATGTGCATCAGGGGCAGGGGAGAAGGGCTTGAACCGTCAATGAAATAAATCTTTGAGGATTCATCTTTGGAGATCTCCTTGAGGGCTTCCATCGCCTGCAGCTGAATGTATGCGGGGTTATCTTTAATTGCTTCATTGAGGCGGGATATTTTATCTGCTTCGGCTTTTGCCAGAATGCTGATTTT
>JBNJDQ010000040.1:0-17006 GCA_051745065.1 Fibrobacterota bacterium | reverse complement strand
AAAGTTTTTTACAGTTGTCAAAGATCTGCCCTTCTGCAGGACGGTGGACAATATACATCATTAACAAACCAATGTGTCAATGTTTTATTTTTTTCCATTCCCCGACCGTTCAAAGAGCTGCACTCGTGCAAGTGCGGACCTAATATATACTTTCACCCTGCCCGGTGTCAAACTCTTTGTTGTTTTTTTTGAAATCAGATAGAATCCGCGTAACGACTTCTTCCATTGCCGGATACGTTCCCAGCGCCCCCAAAAGCCCTGATAATGTCTGCAGAGCCGGAAGTACATACCGCCGATATCGTTTTTTCTTTTTTTGTACTGTCAGTTTTCCGTAAGCCCCCAAAGCCTGCATCAACCGTTGCACACCGAAACGATGTATCCCCTCTCCCCATAATTGTCCGGCATAATTTTCCAGAATCAAACGGGTTTGGGGATTCACTGCTTCCGCAGTATAGGGATCATAAATAAGCGATGCAGCATCATACAGGCCTGCGCCCCATCTGGCCCCCTGAATATCAACAAAAGTCATTTTTTCATTATGCAGAAGAATGTTTTCAGATTGAAAATCTCTGTGAAGCAATACGGCGGGATACGAAAGCAGGTATTCCGTAAGTCTTTCGCGCTCCTCTTCCCAGTCGCAGGAAAAATCCACGGAATTATCAGGAAGAAGCCTGCAAACATGCTCTTTAAAATAGTCCGCCTCCCATTTGTAGTATGCTGCATCGAATAAGCGAGTCCCCGGAATGGGCCGGTTTTCTGCTCCCCATGCATGCCAGGAGCTGAGCATATCGAGAGCATTTTTCAACAATGCAGTGCGGCTTTCCTCTGATACAGGACTGAAAAGTACGTCCTTCAACCGTCGCCCGCCGCCTTCTGCGAGCACCGCAGCCCCCAGGGATCTGTCATAATCGATTAAAGCGGGAGTAAAGGTCGCAACGCCGGGCGTCTCATGAAGGGACAGAAAATGGTCCCAGTCAGGATCATCCTTATTCCAAAGCATCAGTATCAGGGTTTTTCGCGCACCGATAAAAACACGATAGAATGAACGGTCGGACCCGGCTGATCCGGCCCAGTCAATATCAATGGGGCCTCTCAAACGCAGTTTCTGCACAACCGAGATAACATAGCGATAGTAATCCAGGGCAAGAAACGTATTACTGTTCAATCGCAACCTCACACCATGGAGTTACAATGGTATTTCTATACGATCGTTCAGGATCAATCTTTACACCACCAAAGAACACGGAATTCTCTGCATCAATCCCCGAAGCGGCAACCCGTTCACACCAGACATATTCACTGTTTTGTGACAGTTGCTTCGGACTCAGGGATTCATGGAGGGCCGCCTTTCGGTCGAAATCGACGTTCATGGCAAGGGGGAAATCAAATCTGATTCGCCGATCAAGTATATCACGGTAGGCCCGAAGATACTGCGCCGGTGTTCCCGTATCCCGCCAGTAAATATCATCATACCGCCATACCTCCACCCGCAGCCCCACCCCGGCGGCACGTTTCCATACGGGAAGAACAGAGAAGTCATCTTCGCAAAACTGATCCAGAGCCTTCCGCTTATACAGGGAAAGACCGATAAAAGAATCTGCACGACAGCCTGAAGCAGAGGAGACTGACACCGGACCGCAGTACAGTCCGTCATCATCGGAAAGAACACTGGCATGTTCACCCCCGGTTTTGGCAATGAGGACAATATCAGCGCTGCTTTCACGAAAATCCTTTTCAATACGAAGCAGAGATACATCCGTAATAATATCTGCATTAATGACGGCAAAAGAGTCGTCCCCTGCGAGAAAATCCCGGGCGTTATAGATGGCTCCGCCGGTTCCCCGAATCTCCGGTTGTTCTTCAAAAAGAGTGATATCATAGGGCATCTGATCGGCAAACATACGCATAATATCACTGTGGTAATGAATATTCATGGCCAGATCATAAATTCCGTTTTTGCGCAGCCAGCGCAGGGCGATCTCCGCCAGGGGCACACCACATACCGGAACAAGAGCCTTTGGAATCATATCCGTAATTGGTTTCAGCCGTGTTCCAAATCCGGCCGCAAGTACAAAACCCCGCATTATTGCTCCTTATAAATTGCTGTATTTTCCAACTGCTCTGAAAATAATTTCTGCTCATCCTGCCAGCAGTGAGTAAGTTCTGCCACAGGATCGGATGTTTCAAGCCATTCCCGCAAACGGGGATCACCGCTGACAATATCCATGGGCATGTTGGAATAATCGTATTCATAGGGCGGATCAAGAAGTTGGAATTCATCGGGAGAACTCATCCGAAGGGCTTTCAGCACAGCCGCCGCACAGGTAACGGGTGCAAAATCTTTCGGTGAAACCACATGAAGCGCATACCCCGAACAATACTCCCCGCCGTATTTATTGAACGTCGGAATAAAATCATGCTCCCGGAAAACAACCCCTCTTTGCCCCGGCCAGATATTGTCGAGACATTCCCGAAATGCTGATTTCCGTACCCAGGGCGCACCAAAAAAAGAAAAAGGCAGAGTTGTCCCGCGTCCTTCGGATACATTCACCGTCTCAAACAGAACCATTCCGGGATAGACAAGGGTCGTATCGGGCGTTGGAATATTGGGTGAGGGCAGAACCCAGGGCAGTCCGGTTTCCTGAAAAGACATGGACCGACACCATCCCTTCATGGGAATTACCGTCAGGTCAATATCCGGGAATGTATGATGCTTCAGCCACAGGGCAAGTTCTCCCATGGTCATAGTATGGGCAAGGGGAATCTCTGCACCGCCGACAAAGCTGTAATATTCCCGGCTGAGCACCGGCCCGTCTATCCCGCAAAGGGCCGCCGGATTGGGGCGATCCGTTACTATCATGGGAATATTGAAACGTGATGCCGCATACATGCATTCTTTTACTGTCCAGATATATGTATAGGGACGCGCCCCGACATCCTGCAGATCCGCAAGAAGCAGATCAACAGATGAGAGCATTTGCTGTGTGGGACGCCGCGTTTTTCCATACAGACTGTACTCTGCCACCTTCTCCGACGCCGGAGAATGTTCATCACCGTACCACTCAATCATGTTATCCTGGGTCTGCCCGAAAAGACCGTGCTGCGGTCCAAAGACAGCCCGAACATCGGCACCAACATCCCGCAGACATGTCAGGATATGCCGAAACCTGCTGTCCACAGATGCGGCATGGCAAAGAACACCTATTCTGCGTCCCTGTAGACAGGCGGAGTAATTATTCAAAAGATTTTCCAGTCCCGTTTCCACCATAATTCAGGATCTCCCTTAAAAATATTCAGAGGTAAAATAATCACTGAAATAGCAAAAAACTATTTATTTCAATAAAAAATATGCTATTTTCACTTCTGGAACACCGTCTGTATGAGGAGCTATGACAGCATTTCTGAATAAGTTGACAGAAGAATACCCAGCCTTTGCACAGCGAATAGATCCAGCTGAATCGGTTCTTATCCTGACACATAATTTCCCGGACCCCGATGCCCTTGCGGCGGCTGCGGGGCTGAAACACCTCATGAAAAGCCGGGATAAAAAATGCGTTATTTCCTTTTCCGGATTTATCGGCCGTGCTGAAAACAGAGCAATGATACGCAATCTTGGTATTACCTACACTCCCTTTACAGAGGTGAACCTCAGGAATTTTGACCGGGTCATCGTTGTTGACACTCTTCCGCAGAACGGAAATATCTCCATCAACGAAGAAACCCCTGTTGACATCATTCTGGACCACCATGCGGAAAATGCAACACTCCCCGATACCCGGCCCCTCAATCTCTGTTATTCCCAGGCCGGGGCTACGTCAACCATAGTTTATCATCTTTTAAAGATTGCCCAGGCAGATATCCCTCAGACGATTGCGACTGCCCTTTTTTACGGCATTAAAACTGATACTATGGATATGGGGCGCAATTATTGCGATGACGACCTCTCCGCCTATAAGGAGCTCTTTGACATCATTGACCATAAAGAACTCTCCCTCATAGAGAATCCCAAACGCGAACCCCAATACCTGCAGGTACTGCACCGGGGCGTGGAATCGCTTAATACCTATGACAACTTCGGATACACCCATATCGGCAAAGTTCCTCTGCCGGATTATATTCCCGAAATGGCCGACCTCTTCCATAAACTGGATAAGCTTGAATGGATTGTCTGCAGCGGGTTTTACAATAATAACCTTCTTTTCTCGATCCGTTCCATCGACGAAAACAAAGCAGGAATTTATGCCCATAAGCTGGCTACCATTTTTAACGGTTCCGGCGGCGGCCATGCAACAATGGCTGCGGGCAGAATTCCAGCAGCGGAAATGGGGGCGGAACATCTCCTGCAAAAATTCAGTCAGGCCATGTTTTCAATATTCGATGTCGATCCGTACCAAAAGACCCATGTTCTCTCCATGCATGCAGACACCCCTCCCGTAGAGTAATCACCCCTTTCGTGCGGAGATCAGGTCGATCCGCACCTTCCAGGGAACGGTATCGGAGAGAAGAACCGATCGAAATTCACTTTCAACATGCTCTGCAGAAACACGGTGATTATGTAAAAATTGCTGCAATGGTGAACCACTTCGAAACCACTGCCGGATCTGTGCAGAGCTAAAGCGCCGTTCAATTTCGGTGGAATGCTGCTCCCGGGTAAAGGAGAACCCCCGTTTTGAACAGAATTTTTCAAAGGCTTCAACCCGCCTGAAGAAAGTTTCTTTTTGCGAAGAGTACTGCTGATCTTCGTATTGGCGGATTAGTGAAGCAACAGGATCAGCACAAAGGCGCGAAACCCCCGAACCTTCCCAGGGGAGAAGAGATGCAAAAACCATACGGGCAGTATCACTGAGGAACGGATTCAGAGCACTCAATTCTGCAATTATCCCATCTGAATGAAAAGCATTGCTGTGAATAAGAATGTCAAAACCAATACCATCCGGAAGGTGATCAATCCATGATTCATCCTGATCGTCTCTGAGCACAACGGGGCGCAGGAGAAGATCCTCTCCCATTTTCTCTGACGAAAGAACTTCATAATCCCTGCGCGTCCGTGCAACTGACCACACTCCGCCCTGATCAGCACAGCGAAGAGCTTCAAAAGAGAGCATACCTTTTCTCCCGTCCAGATCCAGCACCAGATCCTGCGGAGAAATGCGGGCCCTTTCAATAACCGTCCGGCGAAGAAACTCATAATATGATACCACTGAAGGTTCACTGCGTTTTTCCCAGCTGCTTTGCAATGAATCCCAGAGGAAGGTCCCCTCCGTATCGGCACCATGATGAGCCTCCAGCTGCAATTCCCTCCGCCGGGCAACGCGTCGCCGTATGGATCGCTCATAGCCCTGATCCGAAGGAGAGTAAAAATATGTTTCACGCAAACTATCAGGAAGATACTGCTGAGCAACCCAGTGATCACGGTATGCATGAGGATACAGATAGCCGTCACCGTGACCGAATCCCTCCCGATCCCGACTGGGATCCTTCAAATGATCCGGAACAGAATCGCGGGATGCTTTGGCAACCGTGGAAAGGGCATCAAAAAAAGCCATGGCGGAATTACTTTTTGGTGCCGTAGCCAGGTAGAGACATGCCTGAGCAAGAGGGTACCGCCCTTCAGGCATACCAATATAGTCATAGGCCCGGGCGGCATTCACGACAATATTCAGGGCATTGGGATCGGCAAGACCGATATCTTCACTCGCAAGGATTATCATGCGTCTGAAAATAAACCGTGGATCCTCTCCCGCATAGACCATCTTTGCCATCCAGTACAACGCGGCATCAGGATCACTGCCCCGTATCGATTTAATGAAAGCCGAGATTGTATCATAATGAGCATCACCGTCCTTATCGTACAACACCGCCCGTTTCTGAATTGATTCTTCAATAACATCAAGGGTAAGATGGATTTGTCCCCTGCTGTTGGGAACAGTACTCATGACAGCCAGTTCAAGTCCATTCAATACAGAGCGGGCATCCCCGTCAGCGGTGTGACAAAGATGCAGCAAGGCATCTTCATCAAGGTGAATTTCATCCCTGCCATAGCCACGATCAGGATCAGAGAGTGCAGTATAAACAACCGTTTTCAGACTTGTTGTATCCAATTTATTCAGTTGAAATATGCGGGATCGGGATATGAGGGCCTTATTCACTTCAAAATAGGGGTTCTCCGTTGTCGCCCCGATCAGAATGATCACACCGGATTCAACATGAGGCAGCAGAGCATCCTGCTGAGACTTATTGAAGCGGTGGACTTCATCAATAAACAGAATCGTACGTTTGGAATAATAGGTAAAACTGTTGTGGGCATTCTCAACAGAAGCCCGTATATCCTTGACCCCCGAAAGAACAGCATTCAATGTAATAAACTCTGCGTGAGTACGATTTGCAATTATGCGGGCGAGGGTTGTTTTCCCACACCCCGGAGGACCGTAAAAAATCAGACTTGAGAGCCTGTCCGTATCTATCGCCCTTCGCAGTAACCGCCCTTTTCCGACAATGGCGCTCTGCCCCACAAACTCATCAATTGTCCGCGGGCGCATTCGATCGGCAAGAGGGGCTCGTTTGGGCGCAGACGCCTGTGTTCCGCTTTCAAAAAGATCCATCATACCACCATAAAAAAAGGGCGAAAGAAGAATCTTCTTTCGCCTTTGATTGAAAATCAAGAATCAGTTTATTCGACAACAAAGTCATCCTGTGAAACGTGGACAGAATCCTTAATGTTGTTTTCATCCATGGCGCTGTAATTGGTTTTTACAATATGCGGCGTTACAAAAATGACCAGATCCTTGTTGTCCTGACTGCGCTCAGACTTTTTAAAGAGAAACCCGATAATCGGTATATCCTTCAGAAGAGGAATCCCACCTTCCTGTTCGCGGTTTTCATCAGATGTCAGACCGCCGATAACGATGGTCTCCCCATCTTTGACAGAAACGTTGGTCATGGCTCCCTGCTCACTGATAATCGGCCCCTGATCAGTAAGCTCATAGGATTTCTTAATAGGATTAAGAACCATTTTTATCTGGTTATTTTTCGTAATTGTAGGGGTAACCGAAAGTTCTGTTCCCGCCGGTACAAGCTGAGTGACACTGTTGCCCGCTTCGTCAAGCTGCGTGACAGGAACATTCGCCCCCATAAACACCTTTGCCTCACTGTTTTCAAGAGTGGTAATATGCGGTTCAGCAACAACTTTGCTGTTAGTTTCTGTAAAAAGGTACTCCATGGCAACCTGGAACATATCATCATTGAGGATACCGTATGTCGCACGTTCCAGGGCATTACTGATAACCCCCTCCCCGGAAGTACCTTTCAGATGCTCGGCAGAAACACCTATCTCATTATTGAAAAACGACCACTGAACACCAAGGTTATTATCAACCCGTTTGGCAACTTCAACGATCTTAACTTCGATTGATATCTGCATCAGCTCCTGATCAAGACTCTTTATATCCTGTACCAGAGCAGGAAAACGGACGGGAAGTTCTTCAACGATTAAGGAATTCGTACTTTTCACTGGATGGACACTGCCCCGATCTGACAGAAGGGGCTGCACAGACCCAACAAGGTCGGCAGCTACGGTATTATCAAGATCGATAATACGCCGCTCAAGATCTTTCAGGCTTTCCAGATTACGTTTGTCCTGTTCTTTCTTAAGCTGCTGGCGAATATACTCATCTTTGCCCATTACATACAGATAGTTATCCATTTTCTGATAATGTAATTCTCCCATACGGCACACAACACGGAAAACATCTTTCCAGTTTTTCTCATGAATCGTCAGAGAAAGCTCTTTTTCCACCTTCGGATCAACAACAATATCGACATCTGCCGCCATGGAAATATGCTTCATGATATCGGCAACGTCACGATTGACCCATTCCCATTTACTGAATATCCGCTCATTCCCTGAGACTTCTTCCAGTGATGCAGAACCACCAGCTGCTGTCCGTGCAGTATCAACTGTTTCTGCAAAAGCACACAGCGAGATCAGAAGACAAATCTGTACTATTTTAATAATTTTCATAATACTCTCACATCCCCGCACTTAATCATTTCTCTTTAGTTTCTTTTCAACCACATAGGAAAAGTCCGCTTCCCGCATTAGAAAAGCGACACTTTCTTCACGCACAGAAAGTACTGAACCGTTCTCCACTGCATCTCCCTTCTTCAGAGAAAATGTCGTAAGTTCACCGTCCACAGATTCTTCAAAAAGCGCAAAATTTGATTCATCATCACCCCCGAAAATCACACCGACAAACTGCATATTATCCACATCCGGCAGAAGTATGCTGTCGGCTTTTCGCTTCAGATCAACCGGAATAAAGGGATCCCTGCCAAACACCCGATACCGAACAGTTTCCTCCGGTGCAGGTGCCTCAGTTTCTTCACCGGACGACGTATCTGAGGCTGATCCATCCAGGGTATCCATCTTTTTATTTGCCGGGAGTGAAGAATCATGAGCAGGTCCATCTGTATCTGCAATAAGATCAGGGGAGACCGGTGTAAGGCGCCCTTTATTGTATATCTTATCCCATTTTTCAGAACTGATTTCACTGCTGTCCTCGGCAAGAGAGCCGTAGACCCAGCCCGAATCCTCACCATCACTCATAATAATTTTGTACCACCCATTTGCAGAATCCTGTATCACGACCCGTGTACCCAGGGGGAAGGCATCGATGATATTCGCAGGATCTTCCGTATCCGGGCGTGTACGGATATTAACATCATCGCGAATAAGAAAGGCAACAATACCGGAAGAGTCAATATCTGAATACTCTGCATCATGCTGGAGCGCCGCCGAAGATTCATCTGAAACAGGATGGACCAAATCCAAATGTATCCATCCGGAAGTATCCTGAAAAGCAAAAAGCCCCCAGGAACGATCCTGCTGCAACAGACTCAGAGGAGTTCGGGCACCAAGGACGGTAACGATATTATCATCTGTGATTTCAGGAGTGCGGCGGACATTCACATTATCCCCCGTCAGCTCATAGGAACCACTTTGCGCTGATGAAGGAGTAGAGGCTACATCACGCTCTGAGGTATCCTGTCCTGTATCAGCAGCTGCCGACCGGGGTTTCTCCAGGATTGCCTGATAAGAAGTATCTTCACGAATATAGGATATTGAGGGGTAATCACGTTCTCGGGTTGTATTAAAAAACAGCCGAAGAACCGAGCTATCTCTCTCAACAGCGCTCAGAACGGCAACATCGGTATTATGGTAAACGGTAATACGTCCCTGAGGTGCCAGGGAGACTGAGTCCACTTCGGCTGAGCTGTCACGAAAGATAATGCTCCCGGAAGTATCCAGCAGGGCAGATGAAAGTATGAGAGAGGTGCTGTCCTTTCCACGCTGAACTCTTGTCCCGGCAGGAAGGACGTCCATGGATAATTCCAGTATTTCAAGATTATCCCGGCAAAAAAGCACCGCTGAATCAAGAGAGACCTGCTTTTGCCCCGACTCAGGTACGATCGTAAGATAATCTTCCGTTTTCTTATGTGAGAGAAGTACAGCAAGAGCCCCCTTCTTTCGTCGCAGTATAACGTCGGATTTTTTCAGACTTCCGGAATATACATCTACACGTAAAAGCGAATCCCTGGAGGAAAGCACCACCGAGTCAACCGGGCTTCCTTCGGGGAGATTACTTACAGAAGTTGTACCGGCGGGAACATTTCGGGCTCCGCGTATAACATAGGAGAAACCGAAATCTGTATTTCTTGACTGAAACTGATACCCCTGCTCAAGGGAGCCGACCCCCATAGCTACCCCTTTAACCCCTCCCTGGAGTTTGAGAATATAGGAATGACTCACTGAAAACAGGGCCACCGTAACCATTGCCGCTTTGAGAACTGTCTTAATTTTCATAATCACCTGTTAATAGAATAGGTTATCAGGTTAAATTCGGCAATAACCGACTCAATATCATCTTTCGGGGATTTCTGCGATAAATAATCCGGCTTGCTCATCCGCGATCGCAGGGAGGGATCCGCCTTAATTGTAAGATTTGAAATATTAACGATAAGATCCAGCCCCAGTATTTTCTCAATAAAGCTGCCAATCTCATGAAACCCGCCGCGAAGAACAACCTTATATTTTCGACCGGAATAGTATTCCTCCTCTATGGGCTCGTTCACCAATGGCTTAAAGCTGGACGTAAGGAAGCCTTCCTCCACTGCAAGCTTGGCAAGCGTACCGATAAGATCAGGAATATCAGTACTGTCGAGAAACATCTCCCTCAGGGAATCACGCTTGCGCTCAATTTCCTCAACCGACTGGCGCAACTTGCCGATATTCGTTGTTACCTGACGGATTTCGATTAAACGATCCCGTTTCTCTATGTACGTTGCATTTAGATCATCCATTTCCTCATACAGCGGTTTGATCTTAAACCATATTATTCCGGCCACACCGAGGAAACCGGCAAAGAGAATAATCAGAACCCGTTTGACCTTTGGATCATTTAAATCAATATTATTAATATCCATGCATTTTACTCCTGTACCGGTACCGGGGAATCAGCAACACCGGTTTTTACAGCATACGTATGGGTGAACTCAAAGGTAAACCCTTCATTATCCCCGTAACTGTTAACTTCCACGACGGTCACATTATCAATTTCCGGAATTCCTTTCAGGCGGGACATGTACTGTCCGACTTCACCGAAAGACTCCGTCGACCCTTTGACGACAACCCTGATATCAGTGCCAGCACTATCCTGGTCAGATACACCGTTCTCCTGCTCACTGTTCTCATTGTCAGAATCAGTGTCTGAATCCACCGGCAGGACTTTCTCACCGGAAACCTCGCTCAGCCAGGTATTGCCGGGGAGCTCACGACAATAGGCCTCCATCAGATTTATCCAGTCACCTTCGTCCAGGGGTATACTGCTCAGACCGTTGAGCATAGCCAGAGCCTCCGCACGCTCCGACTTCAGCTTTTTTATCTTCGTCTCAACGGTTTTCTCGCTGTTAATCTTTTCCGTAAGATCAACGACCTCTTCCTGAAGGGAAACGAATTCATTCATCTTCCAGGAAAGGAACAGCAGAGTGAGCAGAATCATAACAAATGAAACAACCAAAGAAACAAGTATATCCTTGGGAACAGTTATTTTGCGGCGATAGACCCGGTATTCATTGGGAATCAGATTTATCTCTATTTTTTCGACCATTACTCCACCTCCCGTGTCGCCAGGCCAACAGCAACAGATATCAGGGATTCAAGCTCCTTGGGAGGTTCTCCTCCGCCGAAAAGCTCATCATCATACCGAAGAAAACTGAAGGGATTTGACCGCACCACTTCGGTATTAAAATACTCAGAAAAATAAGAAATAAGACGCGGTATGTACGCGCCGCCTCCGGCAAGGACGATTTTATCAAGATTTTCAAAATTTTCATTCTTTTTAATATAGGACAGTGCCATATTGAAATTGGAGCAAAAGTCCTCAAGAAGATACTCCAGGGAGACCGTAAAATCTTCCTCGGCAATATTTTCAGGAATCCGGCCGTGGAGCAGTTTAATCGCATCACTCTCGGGTATTTTAAGATTTTTCTGCAACCCTGTCACAAAAAAGTCCACCGCCGTTGCTATCTCCCGGGAGGAATGAAACAAACCATCACGAATAAAGGCAACCCGAGTTTTTTTGTTGCCGATATCTACAAGGCACAGCGTATCCAGGGCAGCCTCGGAAACACTCTCCATGGCATAGGTATTGTTCAGGGCGTAAATATCGACATCCACAACCACAGGACGCAGCCCCGACTGATAGAGCGCATCGATGTAGGCATGCACAATATGATTTTTTACTGCAACCAGGAGAATCTCCACCTCATCGGTTTCAGGAAACCGGCGAAGAATCTTATAGGAGGTTGTGATATCCTCACTGTCAAAAGGGCTTCGCTGACTCGCCTCATACAAAACCATATCATTGACATTCTCGTTGGGAGCAATCTTGAATTTGAATTTATCACTCAAAAGCCCCTGGCCATTGAGGGATATTACCACATCCACAATGGAAGGATCACACTGTTCAACCAAATGTTTGACAGAGTCGATAAAATCAGAGGCGTTTTTAAGCTCTCCGTTCTCGATAGTCCCTTTGGGTAGCTCCTGTGCTCCGACCGCGGTCAAATAGACCTCATCACCGGCGTATTTCACTTCCGCCAGTTTTATGGATTTGCTGCCGATATCAAGGCCGACGCTTTTATTACTGGATTTACTGAATAGCCCCATATATTTCGAACCTATCTATACAAGTTACTGATCTGAATATATATAAACTTAGCGTAAACAATGACACTTTGCAATAAAAAAAACGCAGGACCGAAACTATTTGCTGTAGGGATGATTCCGGGCGATGCTCAGGGCCCGATACAACTGCTCTGCAAGTACAAGGCGGCACAACGCATAGGGCATAGTAAACGAAGAAATACGTAAAACCTTGTCAGCCTTTTTTTTAAAGGCACCACTCACACCGTAGGCACTGCCGATAACAAAGTCGATTTGACCGGAAACACGGTGAATACAGGAAGAAAATTGATAGGAATCCATGGCCTCCCCCTCCTCTCCAAGAACGATGCAAAAGGACGAAGCTTCACATGTTTTTTCAAGATGCTGTCCTTCTTTTTTCAGTGCAGCCTCCGGCGTTTTTGCAGAAACCGGGCGCAAATATACAAATTCAAGACGCGCCCAGGAGGAGGCCATTCTGCAGTAGCGCCGAATCTCCTGTTCATAGGGGCCACCGCTCTTTTTACCAAAACTGATAACACGCAGATGCATCAGCGCCTGCGCCCGCTGATAAACTGCACCTGCTCCCGCTGTTTCTGGAAAATATATTTAACAATAAAATCCACATCACTGTTATCCACATCCGTAAAAGCCACGCGGTGTTTATAGTTGACCACCACCTTGCCCTCCTGTTCCCCAACGGCAATCACGCGCCCTTTCAAAGCAAATTTACGACCGCCCATTTTAAACATAAGTGAGATCAGGTCACCGGGATCCAGAGATTGTGTCGAAAGAAAGGCCGCCCCGCCGCCGCTGATATCAACAATTCGCGTATTTTCAAGAAGCTTGCCGACAAAAGGAGGTCGTTCTTTCACAGAGCGCCTGATAACGCGGCACTTAAACTCAATATCAACAATCATTCGCAGGTGTTTACGCAGCTGATTGCGTTCAAGGGAGGCCGTGTGTTCCAAAACGATATGTCCATCCGAGGGATGCACGGAAACAACAGGAACCGTCGCCGTATAACTGCCGTCACCGTTTCGGGTAAAATCAATTTGCATATTTTTCACACCCTGAGCACTTTTCCGTTCTGTTCCCGGCTTGTAGTACAGGGAAAAAGTCAATTCATTCCCGCCGGAGAAGACAGCCTGTTCAACAATGTCAAAACCGCGGTCAGGATCACTGACGGCGATAAACTGGCCCCGGTTTACATTTCGCGTTGAGACAATGGGTTGTTCAAAGGGAATATTGTCATTGCCGAGTTTTGTCCGAATTGTATGTATCAGCATTGTGGCATTTTCCGCTTTCGCGTTGAGCCCCCATTTTTTTCGAATACGGGTACATTCCTGATCCACGGCTGTCTCAAACACTTCAAGAGAGGTAAAAACTGCGTTATAATCCTTGGAAACCGCTCCGGCGGCAATACGCCGCAATTCGGCGACCTCTCCGGTATTGAGGCCGTATTTCTCCGCGGAGCTCTGAAAGGCCCGTTCCGCATAGGCCGTTATTTTTTTATGCTTCTCCCGCTCCTGCCGAATAAAGAGCCAGATAATAACAAGGGCCATGGCTGATATAATTGCAATAAAGACCGCCACTGCAACAGGGGATGCCGAAGGTATTGCAAAGTCCCCGGCACTTACCTTTTGGGTTATCTCAAAACGCTCCCGCCGCGCCTGAACAACAGCGCCCAATATAAAGAGGAGAGCCCAGCATTTGACTAATCCGGCGCGATTCTTACTTTTCTTTACGGCTGTCTGTCTCATGGGACTTCATCCTTTTCATGATCAGGGTTTCCCGGGTTTGGCGCTGTTCATAATAATCCGGAGGCATACGGAATGAACGAAGGGCAACGGCAATTCCCACAAGGAGGACCACCAAAATCGCCACCGGGGCAAAAACCTCAACCACACTGTTTATTTCACTGAACATCCCCGGGGCAGCCTTTCCTGTAACAGATCCTGAACCAATTCGACATCAGCACCGTTTAAACAGCGGTACCCTGAATAATCCAGAAAACGCTTATCAACACTCTTAGTTGCATCGGCAAGATCTATAACGGTCTGAAGTATTGTGTAGGACATTCGGCCAAGATCCTCCAGAGAGCGGTTGCGGTGCACGCGCCTGCCCAGATTGACTTCAGAAATTGTATCGGCACCATAGGTCTGTATATAATCAATTACCAGAGACGTTTCCACACCATACCCGGTATAGAAAAGAAGGTGGCGCATGCGATCCAGACGAAACCCGTACTCCCCCGAAAGAGGCTGACGAAGATGGGCCGCTTCGGGAAAAAAGTATGAAAAAATGGGGCGCACAAGAAGTTCCGTCACACGACCGCCGCCGCGGGAGTGCAGTACACCGTTCTCCATAATGGGCCGCTCGTAATATGCCTTGACGAATCCCGTTGCCGGATCAGCCAGAAAGGGGCGAATCAGGGCGGTGACAAAGTCGGCGGTAAAATTCTGAATATCCCCGTCAATAAAAATCACCACTGACCCATGCACATAAAACTGAGAGCGCCAGAGAGCCAGACCTTTGCCGTTTTTCCAGTGAGAACCGCCGATACCTTCCACCGCGGAATAAAACCCGGCAGAGGTCTGCCCGACAATTTCGGCAGTACCGTCTGTGGACCCACCGTCGAACACCAGGATCTCATCAACGAGAGGAACTGCCCCCATAAGAGTATTCTCAATTTCCCGAATAATGCCACCGACACACTCCGCTTCGTTGAGTGTGGGTATCACAAGGGAAATGGCTTCATTCTGTTCTGCCTTCATCCGCAGGAGCTCACACACCTCCTGGTCCAGCCCTGTTTTACTCTTTATCATAGACATCCTGTTCGCAGTCGGGGTAATTCATACATCTTTTCACTTCGTAAAAATATATTGACTATTGCCGTAAGCATAGAATATTTTTGGACAGTTTTAAAGTATTTATTCTTTTCAATGAGGTGTTTTATTAATGAAAACAGAAGTTTTCAACCACAAAGCGATTGAGCGGAAATGGTACCTTATTGATGCTTCGGACATGGTTTTGGGACGGCTTGCCTCCAAGGTGGCACAGCTTCTTATCGGAAAAGGCAAACCCGCCTATTCCCCCAACCAGGATCACGGAGATCATGTGGTTATCGTTAACGCTGACAAAATTGCCCTGACGGGTAAGAAGGATCAGATGAAGACCTATTTCCGCCATTCTACATACCCCGGCGGCGGTAAAGAGCGTTCTTTCAGAGAACAGATGGAAAAGGACTCTACGAAAGTGGTCCGCGATGCTGTACACGGCATGGTTCCCAAAACAACTCTGGGAAGAGCAATCGAAAAAAAGCTGCATGTCTATGCCGGTGCTGAGCACCCCCATGCTGCGCAGAAACCCGAATCAGTAAAATCATAAGTTGAGGAGCACAGTTTGAGCGAAGTACTGAATGCAACAGGAAGAAGAAAGTCATCTTCCGCAAGTGTATACCTTACCCCGGGCAGCGGTAAACGCGTTATAAACGGGAAGGATGCAAAGGCCTATCTCTGCACTGACAATTTTCTCCAGAAGGTGGAACTGCCCTTCGAACTGCTTGAGTGCGGTGATAAGTACGACCTGAAAGTAAATGTTAAAGGCGGCGGAATCAGCGGCCAGGCCGAAGCAATTAAGCTCGGTGTAGCCCGTTGCCTTGCCAGCCTGTCTCAGGAAAACCGTGATGCCCTCAAGAAAGAGGGATTTATGACGCGTGATGCCCGTGTGAAAGAGCGTAAGAAATACGGTCAGGCCGGAGCACGCAAACAGTTCCAGTTTTCCAAAAGATAATATTTACTATTTTTTTAACTACGCACGCTCGGTATTTATGGGTTCTGCAGGGGAAACCATTGCAGTATTCTGACGAGCGGAGGCTAAAACCCATTACAGGAGATTTGGATGTCATCAGTTAATTTAAAAGAACTACTTGAAGCAGGTACTCATTTTGGACACCAGACACAGCGCTGGAACCCCAAAATGAAGAAATTTATACTCTGCCCCAAAAACGGAATTCATATTATTGACCTCAACAAGACCATTGCCGGTCTTGACACCTTTATTGAAAAGGCAGCAGAAGTTACAGCAAAGGGCGGAAAGGTTCTCTTTGTGGGGACCAAGAAACAGGTCCGCACCTACATCCGGGAAGCCGCTGAAGCATGCGGTATGCCCTATGTAACTAACCGCTGGCTCGGCGGTATGCTGACAAACTTTAAAACTATCCGTAAGAGCATTGACAAGATCGAAAAGATCGAGGAAATGGAAAAAGACGGTTCCATGGAGAAGCTGACCAAAAAGGAAAGCATTCTTCTTGAAAAGCAGAAAGAAAAGATGCTCAGCAATCTTGGCGGTATCCGGGACATAAAAAAACCGGCGGACATGCTCTTTGTAATTGATACAAACAAAGAACATATTGCCCTGGCTGAAGCCAACAATCTGCGTATTCCCGTCGCCGCCATTGTTGATACAAACAGTGACCCTGACAAAATCGATTATCCAATTCCCGGAAACGATGATGCCATTAAATCGGTGAAAGTTATTGTCGATAAGATCTCAGAATCAATCAAGAAATCGACAGAATCAATCCGCATTAAGAAGCAGAAAGAGGGCGACCGGAGTGATGAGGCCCTTCAGCAGGAAGCAGCGGCAAAGGAGCCCCGCAAACGGCGGGTTGTAAAGAAAAAAACAGCCGAATCCGCTGAGTAAACTATGCACCTCCCGCCCAGGCGGGGGGCATTATTTATTTTTAGACTGAATTTGATTTAATAAAGGAACTGATAATGGC
>JBNJDQ010000039.1:0-17765 GCA_051745065.1 Fibrobacterota bacterium | reverse complement strand
AAACTGACAACCCCAAATAGTATTATATCTCTGAACAGAAATCCATTCACCAGGAGTCTATCATGAATCATCCCTTCAATGTCGTGGAACCCCAAAATGAAGCAGTACAGGAACTCTTTACGGAAATCGGCCGATTCCGCTCATCAAAAGAGTTTCAAAAGCTGCTTGCAACCATAAGAAAATACACGTCTCTCAGTCCATTCAACCGTATGCTGGTGCACATCCAGAAACCCGGTGCCACCTTCGTCAAGGAAGCAGCGCACTGGCACAAATATAATCGCACGGTGAAAATCGATGCGCGCCCTCTCATTATTTTATGGCCCTTTGCCCCGGTTCATTTCGTCTATGATATTTCAGATACCGAGGGCGACACCCACACCCTGCCCGAAATCATTTTGTTTCCATGGGTCACGCAGGGGAAACTTCCGCCGGAGATATACCATCGATTCATTCGCAGGATCCGCGCAGGCGGTGCCGGTTTCATCGAAACCAGTAATATGGGCAGCACCATGGCCGCTCAGGTCACCCGATCCAAAGACGCCCCGAATACACCGCAGAAGGGGAAGAAGCTTTCGGGATTTTATATTGAGATCAATGCAGACGCCACCCTTGAAGCACGGTTCAGCGCCCTGATCCATGAACTGGCCCACATTATGTGCGGCCATTTGGGTACCTCATACCCCCAAGCACTGCCGGACAGGAGAAACCTTTCTGTCACAGCACAGGAATTTGAAGCGGAGACTGTCGCCTGGATCGTTTCGCAGCGAATGGACCTGAACCCTTTCTCCCATGAATATCTTGCGCAGTATGTTGACGAAGGCGGACTGATTCCGAAGATCCGCCTGGAGCTGGTAATCAGTGTCGCCGGAAAGATTGAAAAAATGCTTCTGCCCTGAAGGATAGTGACGCCCTTCTGTCATACAAAAGAGCTGCCCTTAAACAGCAGCTCTTTCTGAGTATCGGATCAGGAGAAACCTTTTTCAGGAGATGGGCGTTCCCGCCTCAAAATCCTTTGACGGGCTCAGATAGGAAAGCTCACCGTCCCCGTTTTCAGCGGCAAGAAGCATTCCTTCGGAGAGATGTCCCATGAGCTTTGCCGGCTTCAGATTACTCACAAAAACCACTTTCGCCCCGGTGAGTTCCTCCGGGGTGTAATGCGTGGCAATCCCCGCGATAATCTGACGTGTACCGTACCCGTCATCCACCTGCAGTTTCAGAAGTTTTTTCGCCTTCTTTATCTTTTCGGCCGAAAGAACCCGTCCCACACGCATTTTCACTTTCATGAAATCATCAAATTCAATCTGCTCTTCCACGGGAGCCTCTGCAGCGGGAGTATCGGCCTCATAAAGATTATCAAACATTTCCTTTTCCAGGGGGGAAACCAGCTTCTCCGGCTGTGCAAAAGTGCGTCCCCGCAGGGCACCATCAAAAAGACCGCTCTTCCAGGAAAACTCCGTATCAAAGGCCCGCTCCAGGCGTGCCGTAATACCGGGAACGATCGGTTTCAGCATAGTACCCAGGGTCTTGACCAGATTTACACAGGTAACCATGACACGGTTCACTTCTGTGCGGTCATCCTCTTTGATCAGCTTCCAGGGGGCGGCATCCTGAAAATACTTATTGCATCGGTTACCGAAGGCATAGATCAGATCCACGGCCGTACGGTAGCGCACCTCCGTCAGAGCCTCATAGACCTTTTCGAGGGTATCGGCCGCATCCCGGTCCATGTCTTTATCCCAGTCTGCATCGGGAACGGTATTCTCAAAATATTTCTTCAGGAAAGTAAAGGTACGATTGCCGAAGTTGCCCACATTATTCACCAGAGTGGTATTGATCCGGCTGATAAATTCATCGATATTGAAATCAAGATCACCGGAACCGCCCGAGAGCTTTGAGGCATAATAGAGACGCAGGAATTCCGCTGCATCGGTATGTTTTACCGTATTAACATATTTATCTGCAAGAATAAAAGTACCCCGACTCTTGCTCATCTTTTCGCCTTCCACCGTGAGAAAACCGTGAATAAAGATGCGCGAGGGAAGTTTCAGCTCTGCCATATTCAGCATGTACGGCCAGAAGAGCGTGTGGAAGTAGGTGATATCCTTACCGATGAAATGAACAACCTCACTGGAGCTGTCTTTGCGCCACAGCGTATCGATATCCACCCCGTTATCATCACACCACTTCTGCGTGGAGGCGATGTAGCCCACGGGGGCATCCAGCCAGACGTAGAAATATTTATTCTCCGTCCCGGGTATTTTAAAGCCGAAATAGGGCTCATCACGACTGATGCACCACTGCTTCAGGCCGTCATCGATCCAGTTCTCGACAAAGTTGCGCATCTCCTTCTGAAGAACACCGCTGCGCAGATAATCACGCAGAAACTGCTCTCCCCCGGCAAGATCGACAAAGAAATGTTCCGATGTTTTCAGAACCGGTGCATTCCCGCAGAGAGTGCACCGCGGCTCAGCAAGATCCTCCGGATCATAACTCATGCCGCATTTTTCACAGACATCACCGTATTGCTCCTGCGCGCCGCATTTGGGACAGGTCCCCTTTATCAACCGATCCGGCAGAAAGCGACTGTCATGTTCACAGTAATACTGCTCCACTTCCTTCTGAATTATCCCGCCCTCTTCGTCAATCCGGCGAAATATCCACTCCGCCCAGCGGCGGTTTTCATCGGAATTGGTACTGTGATAGGTGTCAAAGCTGATATCAAAGGCTGCGTAGTCCCGCTCGTGGTTCTCCTGGGCCCGGCTGACAAGTTCCTCCGGGGTGATCCCCTGTTTGCGTGCATTGAGTTCAATCGGGGTTCCGTGGGTATCGTCAGCACAGACATAGATCGTCTGTCGGCCGGTCATGCGCTGGGCCCGTACAAAAATATCGGTCTGAACCGCTTCCACCATATGCCCCAGGTGAATATCACCGTTGGCATAGGGCAGGGCCATGGTTACAACCAGGGGGCTTTCATCGCTTCTGTCGAGTCTGCTCATCTATTGTTCCTTTCTCTATTTCCTCTTTTGTATACCATTCAAACTGGCTCATGCCCTTTGCTGTGCGCCGGACATGAATACGCTCACGAAAGATATCCACAAAGACCACAAGCCCCTTCTGCCCTTTTTCATCGGTGAAAAAGCTCCCCGACCGGGGCAGATATTTGTACGCCTTGAGATACTCTTCCTCTTCGAAATTCAGACAGCAGAGGAGCCGGCCACAATTACCGGATATCTTTGCGGGATTCAAGGTCAGCTGCTGATCCTTGGCAAGCTGCGTACTGATCTGAAAGAATTCACGCATGAAGCTGCTGCAGCATTGCGGACGCCCGCAAATACCCACGCCGTTGATCAGTTTTGCCGCATCACGCACACCGATCTGACGCAGTTCAATGCGCGTACGAAACTCCGAGGCAAGGGTCTTTACCAGCCCCCGGAAATCAACGCGCTGATCCGCTGTAAAATAGAAGGTAATCTTGCCGCCCTCAAACTGATATTCCACATCAACAAGCTTCATACGCAGATCATGGGCGGCAATACGCTCTTTGCAGACGGCAAAGGCATGCTCTTCGCGGCTGCGATTCTCCCGGTCACGGTCAAGATCCTGCTCCGTGGCGATACGTTTGATACTGTAGGATATCTCCTCGCGGGAACTGCTGCGACGGGGCTTATCCTTTGAACCGCAGCCGCTGCCGCAGGAGGAGCACTCCTTCTCCTGGGCATCGGCAGTTCCCAGAATTTTTCCCATGGTCCGTCCGCCGCCAACATTCACCACCACGCGGTCACCGGGCTGTACGGCAACATCCCCGGGATTGCTGCCGGTTACAATACGACTGCGGATTGCTATTTCAAAACAGGTATTATTCATTGGTTATATCCATTATTCTTACGTCTAATTCAGAAAATACAAGCAGGAGGGGCGAATGTTTCCGGACGGATTGCAGAGCATCTTCCAGAGCCTGTACGGTTTTCTCTGCATCGCTCAGGGAAAACCGGTCCACACGGGTCCCCTCTGCAGTGAAAATATACTCTGAACCGGTGCCGTGTGAAGATAAAAAGGTTATTCGAAACTCTTCCAGAAGAGCAGTCAGAACACTCTCCGCCCGGGAATAATCGCGGCCCAGCTCCTCCCGGGCAATCTCCTCGATACGAAGAGTCCGCTCTGTAAGGGACCGGGAACTGGCTGAAAAGAGAAGAGTGAAGAGCTCCCGGGCCAGAGCCGCCTCGCCCCCGCCGGAATCCTCCAGGGCCGCAAATACCGCACCGGCGGCCCCGTTTCCGCGCATCAGGGCAGTCTGCAGAGCATCTTCCCGGGCCGTGTATCCGCGCTGCTGTACGGCCCGGCGGATTTCATCGGAGCCCACCGCACCAAACCGCATGATCTGACAGCGGGATCGAATTGTGGGAAGAACCCGGTCCAGACTGCGGCAGATCAGAATAATCAGGGTATTCTCCGGAGGCTCCTCCAGGGTTTTCAGCAATGCATTGGCGGATTCCTTCTTCATCGTGTCAATCCCCTCAATAACAACAGCAAGACGCCCGCTTTCCACGGGCCCGCGCTGCACTGTTGCAATTACCTCGCGAATCCAGTCAACGGGAATAACCGAGCTGTATGAAGAAACCATTCCATAGGGATTTTTCAGACGCTCCTGCAGAAGCCCGTTAATCCGCCGCCACCCACGCTCGTTGATCTTGCGGTTTGAATCGCGGTCCTTGGCGGTCAGCTCCACGGGAAAAACATAGCGGAAATCCGGATGAGCGTGATCAAGAATACGCCGGCACTGCGAACATTCAAAACAGGGAGCATTGTCGGCACTGCAGAATCGACTCATGCTCAGTTGCAGGGCCGTATCCAGGGTTGCCGTACCTGCCGCACCGGCAAACAAATACGCATGGGCCAGGCGATTGCCCGCGGCAGCACGGGCCAGATTATCCCGGCACGAGTCTCCGCCGATTACATTCTTCCAGTCAATTGTGTTCATAGTCGATGCCCCAAAGCCATAAGTGATTCCGGACGCAGAGCAGCTTCAACACATTCTGCACCGAGATGTTTTTCCAGATACGCACGAAAGGAGCCCTCCTGCGGATCGTAGGCCCGCACCAGTTCCTCGCAGCGGGAATATCCCAGCTGCGGAACAAAGGCCGTAATCAGGGTCGGCGACTGCGCAACCCGGTCCATGCAGCGGCGGCGGTTCACCTGCAGAGTATCCACGCACCGCAGGAGCGCATCCGTAAGAGCGCGCAGAGTATCCAGGGCCGTAAGAAGGGAGTCCGCAATCAGGGGAAGGAATTCATTGATCTGGCGCGAACCTGCCGCCCCGGCTTCTGCAATGAGTCCTGTCTGTGCACGCACGGACATACTGCCGGATATAACGTATTCACAGAGCACGGGATTCACCTTGCCCGGCATAATGGAGGAGCCCGCCTGAACCGGTTTCAGAGATATTTCCCCGCGGCTGTGCAGACTGCGCAGATCCCGGGCGATCTTCTCCAGATTCACGGCATTGGCCGTAAGGGTTGCCCCAACCTCGACAAAACTGTCCGCATTGGCCGTACTGTCCATGAGAAACTCACCCTGACTGAGGGGAAGCCCCGTCAGACTGCGCAGGCGCTCCGCCACCTGCAGAATGTAGCGGCGCGGTGCGGTAATACCCGTGCCCACGGCGGTGCCTCCCAGATTAATCACACGAATTCGCTCCTGCGCCTTAAAACAGCGCCAACGGTCACGTTCCACAGCCGCCGCAAAGGAGGCACACTGCGCCCCCATGGTGATGGGAACCGCCTCCTGCTCTTCGGTCATTCCCATCATGAGCACATTGCCCAATTCCTGCTCCCGCTGCTGCAGACGCTCCTGAAGGCGGGCCGTGCTGTCACTGAGGGGACGAAGGCTGTGCATGACGGCAATTCGCAGAGCCGTGGGATACACATCGTTGGTGGACTGATGCATATTAACGATTTCCACGGGGTGAATGATATCCGCCCGGCCCGGGGAATAACCCATAATCTGCAGGGCGCGATTGGCAATGACCTCGTTCATATTCATATTGAGGGACGTTCCCGCTCCACCCTGCAGTGCCGGAAGGGGAAACTGATCCGTCAGCCCTCCGGCGGCCACTTCTTCACAGGCCTGTATCAGGGGTTGCGCCAGTTCAGGCTCAATACAGCGCAGGGACAGATTTACGTCCAGAGCGGCTCGTTTCACCTCTGCCAGAGCCCGAATCAATGCCGGATGAACCGCCGGTCCCGTACCGAAATTATCCAGACCGCGGCGGGTATGAATACCGTAGAGAGCATCATCGGGCAGGGAGGTTTCCCCCAAAAGATCTTTTTCGGTTCTCATGCTTTCTCCACCAGTCCTGATTTCACCGATACCCCCGGCAGCGCACCGAGACGCCCGGTGAAATCCCCCAGATTATCCGTTGTAATATCCACAATCAGAGTGATCACGGACACCTCTTTACTGCGGTAGGGCACACCGGTGCGGGAAATAACCGCATCTGCAAAGCGGGAAATCACCTCGTTGACCGCATCGGCACTCTGCTGCCGGTCCGCTATCAGTATTCCGATAAATCCGATTCGTCTATCCATGCTGTTCAGTTATCCTCTTCTGTGAAACTGTTTCTTCAATAATATCCACCAGGCGGGATGCGCTGTCCCGGCTTTCAAAACGGGCGGCAATCGTCTCCAGAGCATCGCAGGTGGTAGTGAAATACCCGGGATCTTCCCAAAACCGCCGAAGGGCCCGGGCGATATTTTTTCCGCAGACCTCATCCTGAATCAATTCGGGGACAACCGCGGCATCTGCCATAATATTGGTCAGAGAGATATACCTGAGACGCTTTTTAAGAAACATCTTTACTATCTGATAGGTCAGAAAGGAGGTCGCATACACAACCACATGGGGAACTGCCTGAAACGCCGCCTGCAGGGTGGCCGTCCCCGACTGCACCACGGCCAGATCACTCTGTGCACAGAGTTCATCCAGAGGAGCATCGGTAATGGTCATCCCCGCCCTGTGCGCCGGTTGCAGAAGAGCGGGATCCAGCGAGGGCGCCCGGGAAACCTGCACATCCACTGCTCCCCTCCATGCCGCTTTCAGCTCCGTAACCGCCGCGATCATGGCCGGCAGAATTCGGCGTACTTCCTGCTCGCGACTGCCCGGAACCAGGGCAAGGCGCAGAGTATCTGCTGCTGCAGGGCATCTGCGGCGGGGCCGCATTTCGGAGCGGGATGCTTCAAAGAGTGGATTGCCCACAAAGGAAACCCGATGGGTGAACTCCTTCCAGTGCGCCGGTTCAAAGGGAAGAATACAGGCGATATGCGCCGCGTACCGTCCCAGGAAAGGGCCGTGTTTTCGACGTTTCCATGCCCAGATCATGGGGGCAATAAACCATACCACGGGAATATTCAGAGAGTGGGCGTATTTCATAAGGGGCCGGTTGAAGCCGGAATAATCCACACAGACCAGCAGATCGGGCCGCTCCTCCTGCAGCATTGTACAGAAACGTGCCTTCTGCGCCAGAAAAAAAGGCAGGGCCGTCAGAACTTCACCATAGCCCATGCGGTTAAACCGGGGAAAATCAAAGCGCGGCTGAAAGCCCTCCTCCTGCATGGCCGGTCCACCCAGTCCGCTGAGCTCACATTCCGGCCGGCGGCGGCGCAGCTCACGGATCAGGCCGCGGCAATTCTGATCTCCCGACGGATCACCGGCTGAGAAGAATATTTTTTGAAGTTTCACAGGCCTCCTCAGGACAGGCGGATGCGCGGATCGCTGAGGGCCAGCAGGATATCCGCAATAAGATTACCCAGAATCAGCATCACCCCGGCAATAAGCATATTACCCATGACCAGAAAGGTATCCTGATTTCGTATTCCCGTCAGCATGATTGATCCCATGCCCGGCCAGCCCGTGATGATCTCCGTCAGGGCAGCGCCGCTCAGAAGGCTGGAAAACTGATACCCGAAGATGGTAATCAGGGGATTAACGGCATTGCGCAGGGCATGTTTATAGATAATTTTACCCTCGGGCAGCCCCTTGGCCCGGGCCGTAAGTATGTACTGTTTGCGCAGGGTCTCCAGCATATTACCCCGCATAATCCGCTGCAGCCCCGCCATGGCCGCCGTGGCCAGAACGATGCCGGGAATAATCAGATGCTGCAGAACATCACCGATCTTTCCGATCAGGGAGAGTTCACCGTAATTATCCGACTTCATTCCCCCCGTAGGCAGATCGCCGATGAAGGGAAAGAGCCGCCCCAGAATGGGAATATCATCCCAGACAGAAACCAGAAACAACAGCAGCAGGGCCAGAAAAAAATTGGGCAGGGAAATTCCCACATAGGCAATAAAGGAGAGCAGCTTATCCGGCAGGCGGTACTGATGCACCGCCGCAGTAATGCCCAGGGGCACCGCCACAAGCCAGGTAATACTGATAGAGAAAAGCGCCAGAATCAGGGTGTTAACCAGACGCCCCCCGATCACCCGGGAGACCTCCTCCTCCTGCGAAAAGGAATACCCAAGATTCAGGTGCAGTCCCGTTTCCTTCTCCCAGCGGACAAGATTGGTAAGCCAGCTGAAGTACTGCACCACAAAGGGCTGATCAAAGCGGTATTCACGCTCCATCCGATCCACCATCTCCGCAGGATAACTGTCGTTGTTGCGGTATTTGGCCAGGACATCCCCCGGTGTCAGGTAGATGAACAGATAGGTAATAACCGATACGGCCAGCATGAGCGGCACAGCCGCAGCCAGGCGCCTCAGAATAAATATCAGCACCGCGTCTCCTTCTCTGTGAACACATAAAATAAAAAAGATGCACCTGAAGTGGGTGACAAGATACGTATACACAGTGAATGTTTCGGAAAATATATTTGTGACAATATATATACAGCTATAGCAATTATCGGGAGACGCGATGCAGGATCTGTGGAATATCTCTTCTGAGACACTCTTTTCGGGGCGCTTCGGCTTTGAACGGGAATTGCTGCGTCTGCAGGAGGATCTTACTCCGGCACCAACCCCGCACCCGTACACGGATAAACTCGGCCATCCCTTTGTAAAAACCGACTATGCCGAAATTCAGCTGGAGCTGATCACCCGCCCGGCGCCAACCATGGATACCGCCCTCCGTGAACTTGCCGATATTACCGCCATGGTGTATGAGGATGCCGACGAGGCACAGCTGCTGCTCTGGCATCAGAGTATGCCGCCGGCTGCCGCCGGAACCGCACAGATCTCCCGATTCAACCGCTCAAAAGAAGGAATCCGCCAGGAGACCTATCGCCGCCATCTGGAAAAGCGCTACGGAACCGAACGAATGCTCATCAGCGGAATACACTGCAATATCTCCTTCTCCCGTGATCTCATCGATGAACTGCACCGCCGGCACGCCCCGCACCGGGATGCTGCGCAGTTTCAGGATGAGCTCTACCTGAAGGCCGCCCGGGGCCTTGCGGACCTGCGCTGGCTTCTCATCTACCTGACGGGAACCACCCCCGCCGATACTGCGGGCCTGCGAAAGGGCGCCCTTTCCCTGCGCAACAGCCGCGAAGGCTACCGCAATGCCTTTGATGATGCACCGCCCTTTACCTCCCTCGCTGAATATTGCACCTTTATCACGGAATGTGTGCAGTCGGGGAAGCTGGCCTTCCCGCAGGAGCTTTACTACCCGATCCGTCTGAAAAACAGCCGCGCCGACACCGTGGAGGATCTGGCCCGCCGGGGCATTGAATACCTTGAAATCCGCTGCCTTGATATCGATCCCTTTGACCCCCTGGGCATCAGTGCGGAAACAGCGGCCTTCACTCATCTGCTCATGGTGTACACCCTCACCCACGATGTTCCCGAAGAATACCGCGGAGAGATCAATCATGAGGAGATCTGCACACAGGGCCTGAGTACCGATGCAATTCACCGTGCGGGACACACTCAGGACATCTCACTCTCTGCGGCGGCGATCGATCTGGCAGAGCGCATTGCCGCCTTTGCCGAAACCGTCGGGGCTCCGGCCCCGTACCGCCGTGCGGCACAGATCATGCAGAAACGGGCCCGCGGCAAAGAACCGCTGCCCGCCGCACAAATCCGTGATGCCGTACAGCAGCAGGGCTTTACCGCCTTCGGCCGGGAACAGTCCCGCCGCATGCGTGCGTGGTTTCGCGCCCATCGCTTTGAGTGTGCCGCCGCCCCGAATCTGGAGCTTTCCTCCAAAATCCTTCTGCGTGAAGCAACCCGTGCCGGCATTCCCTGGGCAGTCATTGACGAAAATGATAATTTCATTGCCCTGCAGAAGAAGGGCCGGCGGAAACTGGTCAAACAGGCCACCAAAACCGGTGCAGACTCCTACATATCCGTCCTTGCCATGGAAAACAAGGCCGTAACAAAACAGCTTCTGACCGCGCAGGAGATCCCCGTGCCCGCCGGGAAGGTGTATGCCGACCACGATGCCGCCCGCCGCGACTATCTTCGTTGGCAAAACACACCCCTGGTGATCAAACCGAACAGCACCAACTTCGGCATCGGTATTACCATTTTTCCCCAGCCCCCTGCACGGCGCGAATACGAAGAGGCCTTGGCGGAAGCCTTTGGAGCGGATGACACCATTCTGGCGGAACATTTTTTTGCCGGCCCGGAATACCGTTTCTTTGTAATCAACGGAAAAAGCGCCGCCGTATTACGCCGGGTGCCGGCCAATATCTGCGGCGACGGTGTCTCCACGATTGCCGAGCTGGTCACGGCAAAAAACCGGGACCCTCTGCGCGGTACGGGCTATGTCACGCCCCTGGAAAAAATATCCCTGCAGAAAGCAGAACGGAGGTTTCTCAAACAGAGCGGCCGCACACCGCAGAGCATTCCCGCCGCCGGTGAAGTGGTCTACCTGCGGGAAAATTCCAACATCTCCACGGGCGGTGACAGTCTGGATTTTACCGATGAGATGCACCGCACCTACAAGGCTGCGGCCCTGCGCGCGGCAACCGCTGCAGACGCCGCCATCTGCGGAGTGGACATGATTGTCCGGGACATGTACGCCCCCGCCGCACCGGGCAACCATACCATTATCGAGCTCAACTTCAACCCGGCCATCCACATTCACTGCTACCCCTTTCAGGGAAAAAACCGCCGTCTGGGCCGTGAGGTGCTGCATCAGTTGGGGTTGTAAGCACTCCTGAAGAGACAGCGCAGAGGTCTGCGCCAAAAGACGCTCCCTACGAGAGCAGCTGCAGAATATTCCGCGGCTGCATCTGTGCCTGCGAGAGCATTGCACGCGCCGCCTCGTGCAGGGTTCGGGCCCGAATTTGCGTCGTCATTTCCCGGGCCATATCCACATCACGGATCCGCGATTCCGCAGTACTCAGATTGGTTGCTGCATTATCCGCCGTCCGCACTGCATGCTCCAACCGGTTTCGAACCGCCCCGAGGGTTGCGCGCTGCTCTGATACTGCCTCAACAGCGGCGTCTATTGTACCGAGAGCTACCTGTGATGCCGTGGATGAAGTCACAGCCGGCCCCACAACGGAATCCTCCGGGCCGAGCACTCTGAGGTAATACTGATCCCCCGCGGTCCACGAATCCTGAGCATTCACGGTGATACTCTCCCCGGGAAGAAACGCGTTAAAATCCGATGCACCAAGGGTCAGGTTCTGAACGGGGGCATCGGAACCGGTTTCAATCACCGCTGTTTCTCCGTTTACTGCAATCTCCCAGATGCCGTCAGTACCGCTGTTATCCGGCGTTTGCGTGGTGGTCATGGAAATATCCAGTGGCACTTCGCGGGTATAGGCAGAAACATCGATATCCTCAGCCTGCGTAATGACCGGATTTGTCTGTGATACAATCGTCACAATATGCGTGCGGGTCTTTCGGGAAATTCCCACATCCAGAATATCCCCCGCAGCGGACATATCCCGAATATTCAGAGACAGCTTCTGCCCGGCATTCGCCCCGACCTGCAGATCAAGAGTCTCCTCCCCCGGTGCCAGACTCCCGTCAAGAAGGGGTTTCCCGTTGAACTCCGTATGCCGGGAGATCCGCTCCACCTCGGAGGTGAGAGCATCCATCTCCTGCTGCAGGGCGCTTCGGTCTGACTGCACATATGTATCGTTTGCACTTTGTACGGAAATATGCCGCATTCTCTGAAGAAGAGCGTGAGTTTCGTTCAACGCGCCCTCAGCTGTTTGAATGAGAGAAATGCCGTCCCGGGAATTTCGGGAAGCCCGCTGCAGCCCCCGGACCTGAGCACGCATTTGTTCGGATATTGACAGTCCCGCTGCATCATCGGCGGCACGGGTGATCCGTACTCCGGAAGAGAGTTTTTCCAGGCTGCGTCCGGCGGACGCGGCGGATATTCCCGCTGCTCTCTGTGCAAAGAGTGCCTGCATGTTGTTCCGGATTCTGATAAAAACTCCCTGAAAAACTCCCAAATCCCCCGGTTTGTTTGAAGGGGGCACTGATGAGTATATATCGTCATGATACTACGGTACTTGAGTTTTTCCATCTTTTTTAAAGCGGGACAAAGCGCTCCTTTTGGTACGATGCCTCTCTGCTCATACAGGCAGAGGACAGGTCATGGTTAAAGCTTCGCTTTCGCGGTCATTATCCTGAATACAGTACAACGGACAACATAACAGGGGTTTCAGCGAAGGGCCGGCTCATACAAGAGATGACGTCCACCGGTGCTCCTCTGCGGCAGCACCTACGGAATCTCTCTCTTCCCCGGGGAATGTATTTTCTCACAAAACCGCATGTTACAAAGAAGATCAAAATCAGATAACATGTTCTCCACATCTTCACAGGCATTTACATAAAGAAAAAGAGTCTGCAGAAAACAGAACGCCTCAGGCAGACTCAGGGTTAGCCCGTGCAAAATTTCTCATTGCATTCTCACGTTCAATGAGATAGTATTGGGGCAAACCCGGAGCAGCTGTGAAGATATTGATCTATGAACCAAATATTAAACTGAGAACATACCTGCGGGATTTCTCCATCACCAAGGGCCTGATTCCGCAGTTTGCCGACACACCGGCCCAGGTGGAGAACCTTGTCAGCACGGGGCTCTACGATTTTCTGCTGACGGATTACTCCGAGGATATCCCCATTATCAATGAGATTTTCTTTAATATCAAACTCAATAAAAAGCTGGCCCCTCTGCGGATATTCGTATCCACCCCGCGCCCGGAACGGGAAACGCTCCAGCGGCTGATCCGTATCGGCATCAACGGGTTTATCAAAAAGCCCTTTCAGCAGCGCGACTTTGAAGCCCTTTTTGAGAAATGGCTGCAGAAAAACTCCTTTCGCAAAAACAAACGCGTCCATCAGCGCATTGCCCCCAGTCCATCGGACAACGCCTTTGTTAAGATCTCCCCGGAAACCCGCAACCGCGATATGAAAATGCCCATCATCGATATTTCCGCCGGCGGTATCTCGATCCATCCGCCCCCCGTGCTGACCCTCAATCTGGAGAACAATTTTCCCAAGGGGAAGGTTTTTAAGAATATTAAGCTGCGTATCCGCCATTTCGGTGTATTTGTCTCTCTGCAGGTAGTCTTTGCCTCCAAAGAAAAAATCGGGATGAAATTTGTTCATACCCCAACCGAATCTCTGCGCTATATTTACCGCTACATTGCGGATAACATAAACGGATAGCTCCATGACAAAAACGGTTCAGGCATTTATTTCAGATACCCACGAAAAGAAGATTCTCTCCGTTCTCTTTGAGACTTACGGCTTTCGCTTTGCCGAACAGGATAACGTTTCCGGAGCATACCTCCACATTGTGCAAATGCAGCCGGACTACATCATTGTTGAGTTACCCGAACGGCTCGGTGACCACCTGCACCTGATCAAACAGCTGCGGGCAAACACCAAGACCCGCAGTATTCCCATTCTCTGCTACGGCGATATTGACACCAGTGACCCCGTGACCCACAATGCCTTTAAAGAGGCCGGAGTGGAACATTTTTTCCCCCGTCCCCTGCGGGTGCAGATGCTCAAGAAAGTAATCCCCCTGCATCCAAATTCAGAAAAAGGGAAACACAGCATTGCTGAATACGAAGGCGAGCTGGAAGATACGGGCCGTATTATGGATCCGCGTACCTCCGCAATTGAACGCATCGAAATTATGGAAAAGCGCATCGGCGATCTTCTGGCCTTTCCCTTCACCGTGGCCAAGGTACTGCGCATCACCGAAAGCAGCACCGGCGGCGCCCGGGATCTGGCAAAGGCCATCGAAGTGGATCCCGTGGTAGTTTCCAATGTACTCAAGGTGTCCAACTCCGTGGCCTACGGCCGGGCGGGAGCGCGCATCAGCAGCGTACGCGACGCCATTGTCCGCATGGGCTTTACAGAAACCAAGAACATCGCCCTTTCTCTTTCCGTCATGAACCTGTTCTCCGATGAAGAGCGCAGTGTCGGCTTCAGCCGGCAGCATTTCTGGTTTCATTCCCTGACCTGTGCCATCATTGCGGGAAAACTGGCTCACCGCGCCCGCTACCCCGAACCGGAGGTTGCCTTTCTGGGCGGCCTTCTCCACGATTTCGGCGTAATTCTTCTTGATGAATTCTTTCCGGAATATCTTCTCGCCACGCTCAAAAGCACGAATACCGCGGGGATTTCCTTTCTGCGGGTGCAGCGAAAACTCTGGGGCATGACACATAACGATGTTGTTGTGCGTCTGTTCAGTCAATGGAATCTCCCCGATGAACTGGCCGAAGTGCTTCGCAATCTTGAATATTTCCATGAATATGAGAACAGCCGCAGTCCGGCCCTGGAGAAACTGGTCTACCTTGTCGGTATTGCCGACATCATCGCCAAGAGCATCTCCTTCGGCCGGGAATGCGACGAATTTGTCCTCCCCCCCGGGGATGATCTGATGAAAAAACTGAAAATCCCCGTAAAACTGCAGAAAACCTTTTTTGAATCCATCGCCCAGGAACTGCAGGCCTTTGGTCGATATCTCAACCTGGAAAGCGATGATATAGCCTTCCCCCGCTCTCCCGATGAGGAGGATCAGGCCCATACTCTTGCATTTATCGACCGCAGCGGGCGGATTTTTTCTCCCGTTGAACTGGCCCTGACCGCCCGTGGAGAAACCCTTCATCCGGCACAGAATGCCGAGGATATTTTTGCGCACGATACAATCCCCGATGCGGTCATACTTCTGCCCTCAGGGGAGAATACGAATGCCGATATTACAGAATTCGCAGATTTAAAAAAAGCCGCCGAAAACGGGCAGGCTCAGCCCATACCCCTGTTGATCATCGGTGATGTAAAAGAAGCCCCGCAGGAGGATCACATTGCGGTATTGCCCGAAGAAATTGATATGCGGATCCTTCTTTTTGCCCTGGAAAACCTGATCGGGCAGACTCCGTTCACCTATGAACGGCCGGAGATCACCCCGGTTATCCCGCAGAATGCACCGCCACCGCCGAAAAAGGAAAAAGCCTTTTCCTTCTCCGCCCGTATTGTGGATGACTCCATTGTTGTCACCAGCCTGAAAGGCCCGCTGCGAATGTCGCGCATGAAGCAGATTAAGCAGATGATGGTAATGCTTCTCAATAAAACAAAAAAGATCGTTCTGGATCTGACGGAATCCACAGATATCGATATCCGTCTGCTGGAATCCCTTTCCACCCTGGCCCATGCCATGGAGAAAAAGGGCGGAAAGATTCTCCTAACCACACGAACCCTTCCCGAAGACCCGCAAATCCGTACGTATCTGCGGGAAGCAGCAGATGATGATGCTATTATTGCGGCAATGGAGGGAGGCGGTTCTACTGAAGAGCGCGATACACAGCAATAAGTCCGGCCTTGAGAGCCAGGGACTCCACATCGGCAAAATCGCCGTCAAAAACCTTCAGACCATGAAGATACCGCTCAAGAGAATCCGGATAGAAATGTGTTCCCCCTGCCGGGGAAACAACTCGTACTTCGGAGATACGCCCTTCCCTGACGCGAACATCCACCGTAACAGACAGGAGAAAATCCTCGTAGCTACCGCGATACGTGCCATTCTGAATGAGACTGCAGTCAAGAGGAGTCATCTGTGAAACAAGATGATCCGCCCGATTTTCCACCTGCTGATGGCGGTAAAAATAAAATGCGAAGGTACTTCCAATAAGAAGAATGAGCCCGAAAAGTGCAATGGCAAGTCTGTTCATAGAATCACACCAATATTTGAAGTCTCGGTTACAGAAACAGAATATAATAAAACGCCTGTCAAAGAAATATCAAAAATGGTGGTAAAAAAGAACTTGTCTGCATTCCGTCGAAAGGATATAGTGGAAATGCAGAGGGAATGAAGGAGCCCCCGCCGTGAACCGGCACAGATGTATATTTACTATCCCTCTTATATGGAGAGCAGAAATGACGGAAAAAACAGTATTTATCTTTGAGATGGCCAACAACCACTCCGGTGATGTCGACCACGGCCTGCAGATTATTGATGAAATGGCTGCAGTGAGCAGGGAGTTCCCCTTCGACTGTGCCTTCAAATTCCAATATCGTGACCTGGATACCTTTATTCATCCTGATTATGCAGACCGCATGGATCTCAAACCGGTGAAACGGTTTACGGAGACCCGCCTGAGCCGACAGGAGTTTCGCACACTTCTGGACCGGGTCCGCTCACACGGAATGACAGCGCTGTGCACCCCCTTTGACGAAACCTCTGTGGACCGCATTGTGGAGGACGGTTTTGATTTCATTAAAATTGCCAGCTGCTCCTTCGGAGACTGGCCCCTTCTGGAAAAGATTGCCACAACGAATCTGCCCATCATCGCCTCAACGGCGGGAGTCGATCTGGAAACTATCGACAATGTGGTTGCCTTTTTCAAACATCGGCGAAAAGAGCTCTCCCTCATGCACTGCGTCGGCGCGTACCCCACGGCCCCCGGGGATCTGAACCTCAATCAGATCGATCTGCTGCGAAGCAGATACCCGGAACTGACCATCGGTTTTTCCACGCATGAAGAGCCGGATAACACGGATGCCGTCAAGATTGCCGTGGCCAAGGGAGCGCGCATATTCGAGCGACACGTGGCCATCGATACCGGCACCTACCCGGTCAACGGCTACTCCTCGCGGCCGGAGCAGATTCGTGCCTGGCTGGCATCGGCACAACAGGCCCTTGCCATGTGCGGCGTGGAAGGCAGCCGACACCCCATCTCGGATAAAGAGCAGGCTGATCTGCAGAAACTCAAACGGGGGGTCTATCTGAAAGACCCGGTGAAGGCCGGAGAGGTCGTTGGGGAGGAAAACTGCTATTTCGCCATTCCCAATATGCCCGGACAGATTGTGGCAAATGATCTGAGCAAGTATACCCGTTTTACTGCAAGAACCCCCATCGATGCTGACGCCCCGCTCATGACGGAGCATACGGAGATCACCTATCTGCGCGATGATATTCTGCAGATCATCAAACAACTCAAAGAGATCATCCTTGAGAGCCGGGTAACCCTCACCAACGAAGTGGATCTGGAAATATCCCACCAGTACGGCCTGAAGGAGTTCTACCGCCACGGCGCGGCCATCCTCAAATGTATCAACCGGGAATACTGCAAAAAACTGATCATTCTGCTGCCCGAACAGAAACATCCGGTGCATCATCATAAAAAGAAGGAGGAGACATTTCACCTTCTCTACGGCGATATGACAGTGATTCTGGACGGCACGGAGCGGCGCCTTACAGCCGGTGATATTATCACGGTCCCGCGCAATGTTCCCCATAGTTTCTCCTCAGAAAAGGGCGCGGTCTTCGAGGAAATCTCCACGACCCAT
>JBNJDQ010000038.1:0-17876 GCA_051745065.1 Fibrobacterota bacterium | reverse complement strand
GATACGAAAGCGTGTACTGTCAATTTTATGACGCATCCGTTCTGCCAGGTGCCGCACCCCTTCCACATCGGTTTCCGGCAGCAGCAGAGTAAACTCTTCTCCGCCGTAGCGGGCAAAAAAGTCACTGCCCCGGACAACACTGTCTATCTTACTGACAAAATCTTTGAGAACTTCATCACCCACGGAATGACCGTATGTATCATTAACCATTTTAAAGTCGTCAAGATCAATCATAACAACGGATAGGGATTTGCCATACCGCCGCACCCGTTCTATCTCACGCTCGTAAAACTCCTCCAGCATCCGCCGGTTGGCGATGCCCGTAAGACCATCGGTTTTTGCCTGCCGACTGATTCGGTTTTCAAGTGATATCCGGGTAATCACCGGCGTAAGGAGGGGGGCCATTGTATAAAAGCGCTGCGCCGTTCGCTGATCAGAACGAATACCCGGTCCCATAATACCGATAACCCCTACGGAGGTACCATACCCCGTCAGAGGTGTGAACAAAATATCCTCACTTTCCGGATGCTGTATGCGTCCGCCCGACCCAAGCTGGGAAAACCGGACATTGGTTCCGCGATCAGCTTCGGGATTAAAGGAGATGCAGTCGATAATATCCCGATCAAGATTATTTTTAAAAAGATCGATAAGTTCACCTTCCTGATACTCCCCGGTATAGAAAAAGTCATATTTTTTATCGTCATGTATCAGGGCGACCGCGGCATACTCACTGCCGGGATCAGCAATAAAAATATCAAAGATAAGTTTGACTGCATCCGCGGTCTCACGGCATTTGCTCAACTGCCGCTGCATATTGTAGAGAAGAACGGATTCACTCAGATGATTTTTGATCAGGTTCGCTTCAGACTCAGGCGTCTCCGGAGCTATCAGGCGCTGGGACTGGGAATTAAAAAGATACGTATACACGGACTGCTCCACAAGGGCACGAAGCTCCGCTGTATTGAGAGGCTTTGTGAGATAGTAATTCACGCCCAGATTCACCGCTTCACGAACGGTTTCAACTGAATCATGACCGGTAACCACAATAACCTCCGCCGAGGAATCCCCTGACCGAATGTACCGGGCAATATCAATACCGGAACTGTGTTTCAGAATCAGATCCGTTACAATAACAGCATACTCCGTACTGTCAATGTATTCAAGAGCCGTCGCAAGATCCTCAGCCTCGTCCACAGAGTAAGATGCGGACAGCACCTCTGAAATAATCATGCGTGAAATACGGTCATCATCGACAACGAGAACGCGAATATTCTCCATGTATTTACCCTGCTGCCCCTTCAGCTGAAAATATCGTGCATATTGCTGTTTACCCACTTGATGGAGGAAATATACAACTCCCCAATCTCTTTGGCGGAAATATTTTGAAAACCATCATCGGCCTGCCGTTTTCCCTGTTCCAGCTCAATCACCAGAGAAAGAACTTTCCCGGGAATTCCCTGGCGCTGTGTAAGGGCACTGTTGATTTCCTCAGAAAAGGGCAGTTCCGAAAGAACAACCTCCATGGAACGCCCGACCACGGCATCAAGAGTGGAAAAAAGCCCCACCGTTGAAAAAAGGGTGGGGGCGTGCCCCGGTGATTCAATGGAGCGCGCCAAAAGCTCGCACATGCGGGACCGGATCATGGATGTTTCGATCAGAGGAATAACCGCCGGATCATCACTGATATCGGCAATAGAAATTATGTAAATCCATTGTTTCAGTTTATTCAGCCCGATGTAGGTAAGAGCCCGTTTAATGGATTCCACGGGAGTGCGCAGACAAAAGGTTGCTGAATTGATGTACTTAAGAATGCGATAGGACAGGGTAACATCCTGAGAAACGAGATGTTCCAGCTCATCAAACCCAACCTGGGGATCATTCACCCGCTTTATCAGGCGAAGTATGGCCAGCTCATTACGGGGCACCTTGTCGGTTTTGAGAATATTGGGACGGCAGAAAAAGTATCCCTGAAACAGATCACAGCCGATTTTACGGCAAAAATCGAAATCCTCCCGACTTTCAACCTTCTCTGCAAGAATTGAAACACCTGTGCTTTTCAGATAATTCACCGTTTTCAGCAGAGAAAAGCGTGTATACGCCGGCAGCTCCAGCTTTACAATATCTACAAGATTCGTGAAAGGGCATTCTGCTGCCCCGCCGGCGTAATCATCCAGGGCCAGGGCAAACCCCCGGGATTGAAGGCGGCGAATACTTGCGGCAATCTCGTCATCGTATTCGATATCCTCAAGAATTTCAAGGACGACATTATCCGCCTCTATGGGTAATTCGTATTTGCCCGTAATAAAATCGCGGGGCATATTGATAAATGCACGGCTGTTGCCGACAATTTTACCGATACCAAACTCAAAAAAGGAGTTAACAAGCACACTGGAGGTCGCCCGATTTCCATCAATGAAATCGGCACTGTTCAACTCATTTGAGCGATAAAGAAGCTCATACCCGTACACAGACATATCACGGTTAAATATCGGCTGACGTCCCAGAAATACAGTTGCCATAGGTGAATACTTTCGACTGTGTTTACCCAATCACCGAATTGAGTATATAATCTAAGCTGATCCGGTGCAAGGTAAAAAGCAAAAGCGATGTTCAGCGAACCTCAACCAGTACCGCCCGTGCCCGATCCATGTCGAGAGAGACCCGAAAGCCCGCAGCGCCCAGGGTAATCAAACGTCCTCCAAGATCACGCTTCTGCACAGAAACAGCGAGGCCCGTCTGTATACCCAGTTCACCGAGGGCGTGCTGCTCCCCGGATGAAGCGGAAATTTTCGTAACAACTCCCTGAGTACCTTCACGGCAGTCGGCAAGAGACGAAAGAAGGGGACCTTCCTCACCCAGGCTGATTGCACCACATTCACACCCGTTAAGACCGCTGCTGCAGAGATCATCCACAGCCCGGTGGATTTGTGAAATATCCATGTTTTCTTTAATATAATCGTAAAAAGCACGGAATCGCACGAATACCTCGGAATCAAAACCATGCTCCATGCGGCAGGCAATATCCTCTGCCCGTTCCCGGTCAACGGCCAGGATATCCCGGAAAAAAAGACTGAGATATTTATGTTTGCAGCTGATACAGCGGGCGATGCGATCACCTTTTTCGGTGAGTGTAATAACAGAGTAGGGGGAATAATGTACCAAACCGCGTTCAGAAAGATTACGCAGAGCAACAGTGACGGACGAACGTTTTACACCAAGCAGGTCGGATATATTTTTAACCCGCGCCACAGATTGTCTGTCCACAAGCTCCAGAATTGCTTCAAGATAGTCTTCCAGAGATGAGGAAAGTTGATCAGTACTGCTCAAAATACCCCCCGGCACAATAATTTCGTTTATATAAAATAGTTTCTTTCCGACTTCGAAGGAAATTAAAAAGGGAGGTTCGCGGAACCTCCCCTCATGAAGACATTCGGTGACGCTTAGCGCTTCAGACCGAGTTTACCGAGAAGTGAACGATATCCTTCAAGATTCGTATTTTGAAGAAACCGCAGAAGCCTTTTCCGCTTACCGATAAGAATCATCAGACTTCTCTTGGTGGAGAAATCCTTGGGATTCGCCTTGATATGAGTTGTCAGATTCTTGATCCGCTCTGTGAGAATCGCAATCTGTACACTGGGATTACCGGAATCCGCCGTATCATTTCCAAACTCTTTTACGAGCTCTGATTTCTTTTCTGTTGTTACAGACATTATCTTACCCTTTCCTGAAATACGCTTTAATTTCTGCTACATCCCGCCGGACCTGGGCAACAAGCTCCCGGGGGGAACCAAACCGTTTCTCTCCCCGAACCCTTCCGTGCACCCAAAGGGAGCACTCATCACCCACGGTCGGATCGACCACAAGGGGGTCGAGGGAAAAGAACTCGAAATGCACCTCCCTCGTTCCGAAGGTGGGACATTTCCCAAAATAGAGACACCCCGTTAAACTGTACGACTCATACGTGAGTTCTGCAGCGTAGACACCGGGGGGTGGAACTAACTTTTGCGAAGGCGGTGACATAAAGTTCAGGGTGGGGTACCCCAGCTCCATGCCAAGACGCTTGCCCCGGACTCGCTGTGCTCTGATCAGGTAGGGATGGCCAAGCATATCATTGGCCGAATCCATATTCCCCGAAAGGATCATATCCCGAATCAGGGTGGAACCGGCAGCTGTGTCATTTTCCCGATAGAGCTTCAGTTTAACGGTGTAAAAATGTTTTTTTTCGCAGCGAATATGCAATTTTTTATCTGAAGAGACGTTTTTTTTGCCGAAACGGTGATCCTCTCCCATCACGAGACCGACAAACTGCAGCTGTCGTGAGAGCATTTCCGTAATAAATGTATCCCGGTCAAGAGCAGCAACCTCCCCGGTAAAAGGAATCACCACGCAGTAATCGACATTCAGCTCCCGAAGAAAAGTTTCCTTTTCGGCCTGTGTCGTCAAACGTGGAACCGGACCGTCACCAACAACATCCCGGGTATGCGGTTCAAAGGTAACCACCACCGAAGCAACCCGTTCCAGCCGGGCCTTTGAAACAAGGCGCTCAATAAGCATTCGATGCCCCAGGTGAATTCCATCAAAATTGCCGATAGTCACCAGAGTCTTTTCATGCAGGCGTGTTTGAGGGGTCAGCGTAATAATTTCCACGAATCGTCCTGTTTCTGTCGGATTATTTTTCTGTCATCCTGTAATATACGTTATATTTACACAGAAAACATCATAATTGAGAGGAGAAATGCCGTGATGAAGGAACACCCGGCTCTTCGAATATTTCTGATTCTGCTGCTTCTGGTAATTGCAGCTGTACCCGCCGGTTACTACGGCGGAAGGTATTTTGCTCACAAATATGCGGAAAAATGGGCCGATAAACTGAACCGTATGGATCAACAGGGGCTGCTCTCCACCGATTTCGGTGCAGCGTGGCATGATATCGCATACCAGGAAAAGCTGACAAAGGAACTGAACAGAATCAACGGTGGGGCCGGCCGTTCAGAAGCCCGAACCGCCCGGGGTATCCCACTGCAGGACTATCCCTCTCTCTCAGTTGTTGAGCGGCTCAACCGCATCAACAGCTACTCCAACACCATTACCGTACGCGACTGCCGCCGCCGCACAATCGCCCGGATCAAAACGGATCACCAGCGTGCCCCGTATGATTCTCTTCCGGAAACATTCATTCAGGCCCTGGTGGCTGCGGAGGATGAAAACTTCTTCACCAATGAATACGGCTTTGAGTATAAAAGCTTTGTCCGCTCCGCCGTGACAGCTGCCCTGGAAAGCATTCGCACTCTCCGTCTGCAGAAACCCACGGGGACCTCCGGAATAACCCAGCAGGTTGCCAAAATGTTTGTCTCCCATCTGGACAGCAAAGGGCGCCGATACGTTGCCCGCAGTATCGACCGCAAACTTCAGGAACTTCAGCTTGCCGCGGCCCTCCGCCAGCGCTACTCCCCCGAGGAGATCATGGAAGTATACGCCAATCACTGCATTACCTCATCCCACGGACTCATCGGCATCGCCGACATCGCCCGGGGATTATGGAACAGGCCGGTTTCACAACTGAGTGACGCACAGTCGGTTTACGTCTCGCGCATGGTAAAATGGGGCATGAACTACCCCGATAAAATCCGCCGTCAATGCCGCATCGACATGCCGCGCATTGCTGCCAGACTCAACTGGAGCGGCCCAAAGCAGGATTCGGTCCTTGCAGCAATTGACAGTCTGACTTTCAGCAAACCCCGGCGGGTGAGCACGGAACACGGACATCTCATTGATCTTGCAAATCGTTACTGGAAAAAATTTCTTACCGATCGTGGCTACAGCCGGGACTCCCTGCAGCAGTTTGATCTCATTGACCCCAACTCCCTGATTCGGCGAAAGGGGAATGTCACCATTGACCTTACCATCGATCTTGCAGTGCAGCGAAAACTGGAGGAAATGATCGCCGGGCGCGGCTTCGGTGCTGACACAACAATCCTTACCATGGCCCGCATCGGCAGCCGTGGCGAAGAAGTAACCCGCAAAGCCCCACCCGCGGATACCACGGACCATATCAGCGTATGCACAAAAGACACGGTTTATTCCGAAGCAGACCGCAATACCGCGGTTGAGATGAAGGCCGGCGACACGGTTTTCACCAACATTCGCTACCGCAGGACAGAGGGGAAGAACCGCTACCGCCGCTCCCTGTTCCATTATGCAAAACGAAAGATCCCCGTGGACGGGCAGTACTACAGTTACGCAATCATGGATGCGGAGTCGGGGAAACTGCGCGCCTATGCCTCGCGGGATAAGCTGGGCTCGCGCTGTGTGTCTCTGTTTAAAAACCCCGTGCCCAACGGTTCTTCCACGGCAAAACCGATTCTCAATGCCCTTCTTTTTGAGCTCAATAAATTCGCCCCCTACGACAAATGGAGCGATACAGTGACCGTCACCGATACCTCACTGGCCTGGCACCACACGTTTGAGCAGCGCGGAAAAAGCGGATGGGCCACCTTTCATAACGTTCCCGCGGGAAGTCCGCCCTACAAGGTACACAACCACGGCTGGGTTATTGACGGAAGGGATTTTGTTTACAACCACCTTGCTTCATCCAACAATATTCTCGGCGTTGAAAGCGCCTACCGCCTGAATGCCCGAGTTTTCGATTCAACGGGAGAACTCAGGAACAATCACTTCCGCACAGCACAGCTTCTGTACAATCTCAATCTGTATGATACAATGAAAACCGCCTTTGCCGGCCGGGAAATCACAGGGCCCCGCTTGTACAAGGAACTCTGCCGTATTGTCGGGGCCGATGTTTCCGCCATAAGCGACTCACTCTACTCCGTTGCCCTGGGCACTCTGGAACTGACCCTGCTGGAACAGATGCATCTTTTCAATATGCTCCACAACAACCGCCTTGTGGAACGCCCCGCTGAAGACATCACCCTTTTTGCCTCCGGCATTACCATGGAAGGAACCGCCTATCAGCTGGACAGTATCTATGAACCGGCCCGAATCTATCATCCCTTTTCCGATATCAATGAAATCCGCCCTACTCTTCTGGGGCTGCATAAGCGCCTGACGTCCAACGGCTATGACAGGCTGAACAAATACGATATTCCCGTTGCGGACAGTGCAATCCCGGCAGACACGGTCCCCTTCAGCACAGATCTCCTGCGGCGCAGGACTCCCCTCTCCAATTTTGCCAAAAGCGGTACAACAAATGATATACTGCAACCGTACAACAAACCCGGCTGGTCAAAAAAACTGACCAATTACTGCCATTGGAATGCGGTTATCCGGGTTGATATGCAAAAACTGGATACAACGCGGGATTCAACAGAAATGCGGGATCTGACCATTGCCTGCATCGGCGAGGGAAATTATGAAAACACCGGTGCCCGCGACGGCAAGAGCCTGCATAAATATGTCAGTCGGGATCTTCTCCACGCTGCGGGAACCCCTGCGCCGAATGAGTATTACCACGAATACGAAGAGCTGCTGGAGCGGGCATGGCAAAATGCGCACCAGCAAAAGGACTCCGTCCCTGACAGTACTGCCGGAGCCGGGGAACTGCCCGGGGATGCAGCTGCAGAGCTTTTCGGCAGCACCGAAAAGGGCTCCTCTGATGATACTTCAAACACAGACAGTACGATCAACCGGGATGCGCCTGACGCGCCCCGGAAGGATACCATGGAATCGGCGGAATAAGTCGTCCCGCCGACCCGCACCGGCAGAATTGACACGGGGCTGATACTCTGTACTGGAGGCAAGCCCCACTGCAGGACGGGGAATAATATATTTTTATTATTCAAAAACAGAGCGGAGCTCCTATGAACTGTGTATTCAATGAAGATCAACTTTCTGCAGACTGTCTGAACATGGTCCTTGAAACCATGGCAGAAGCGGTTATCCTCGTCGACCGGGACAATACAATCCGGTACTGCAACAAAAGCTGTGAAGATATCAGCGGTTACACCCGCGAAGATATTCTTGGCAAAAATGCCTGTGAGATTCTGCGCTGCAGCGAGAAAGCCGACTGCAATCTTTTTGAAAACGGAAATGTACATAATGCAGAATGTCAGATTCTTCATAAAACGGGGCGTCTTATTCCGATACTCAAAAGCGGCCGCTTAATAGAAGCTGACGGAGCCGTTGTGGGGGCCGTGGAAACGATCACGGATCTCTCCGCACAGAAAGAAAGCGAAGACCGCATAAAAATGCTGGAAAAACAGCTGAAGGAACGCTCATCCGATACCCACGACATAATTGCCAAAAGCCGCATCATGGAAAATGTCTTCCAGCAGATCAGCTTTGCGGCAAACTCCATGGCCAACACCTTTATCAGCGGCGAAAGCGGTACGGGCAAAGAGCTGGTCGCCAAGGCAATTCACAACAACAGCGACCGCGCCGATGCCCCTTTTGTGGCGGTCAACTGTTCGGCCCTGCCCGAATCCCTTCTCGAAAGTGAACTCTTCGGCCATGTAAAAGGGGCCTTCACCGGAGCAATCAGGGACAAAAAAGGCCGTATTACCGTTGCCGACGGCGGCACACTTTTTCTTGATGAAATCGGCGATATTTCACAGCTGATTCAGATCAAATTGTTGCGTTTCATGCAGGAGAAGGAGTTTGAACGGGTCGGGGACAGTGCAACCAAAAAGTCCGATGTACGTATTATCACCGCCACCAACCGGAATCTGGAGAAACTTGTGTCAGATGGAGCTTTCCGGGAGGATTTCTACTACCGTCTCAAGGTCTTTCCGATTCATCTGCCCCCTCTGCGGGAGCGTAAGGAGGACATCCCCTACCTGACGGCCCATTTTATCCGTAAATTTAATGCAGAAACAGGGCGGGCCATCTCGGGCATAACGGAAAATGCCCTGGAATTTCTCCTGAGCCACAATTGGAAGGGGAATGTCCGGGAGCTGGAAAACGCCATTGAACACGCCTTTGTCACCTGTCAAAGCGACATGATTGATGTATTCAATCTGCCCATGGATATCCGACGCACCTCACAGAATCCCGCCGAAGGTCCGTACGACACCCTCGATTTTCTCTCCCGCGATACCACTGCCCGCCGCAAACCAAACCGGGAAGAACTGCTTCGGGCTCTGGAGAAATACCGGGGCAATAAATCGGAGACAGCGGAATTTTTCGGTGTCAACCGCAGTACGCTCTGGCGCTGGATGAAACGCTTTGAGATCGAAACGTAAAACAGCCGCAGCGGCTGTCCTTTTCACGGCAGTACTCGGCACTGTGCTCTTTTTTGCCCGCCCCCCGAAGAATCTCTTCTCTCCGGACTATGCAATCTCATTTTTCAGCCGCCGCAAAACCCTGCTCAAAAGCTATGTATCAGACCGTGAGCAGTATCGTTTCCCCCTCAGTTCCAATGACACTCTTCCGGACAGATACGTCCAGGCCCTCCTGACGTTTGAGGATAAACGGTTCTTTTCTCATGGCGGCATCGACCTGCGGGCACTGGCCCGGGCAAGCCTGCAGAACATCCGGGCGGGCAGAATTGTCAGCGGCGCCAGTACCATCACCATGCAGACAGCCCGCCTCTCCCGCTCGGGGAAACGCACCTTTGCAAATAAATTCGGTGAAGCCCTTCTCGCCCTTCGCATGGAACTGCATTTTTCAAAAAAAGAAATTCTTCGCCTCTATGCAGAGAATGCCCCCATGGGCGGAAATACCGTGGGAATCAGCGCTGCCAGCTACCGCTATTACGCGAAACCCATGGAACAGCTGACCTGGGCGGAAGCAGCAACCCTTGCCGTTCTGCCCAATGCACCGGGGCTCATCCATACGGGACGAAACCGGCAAAAGCTGTTGGAAAAACGCAACACCCTGCTCAAAAGGCTGCATCAACGCGGCGCCATGGACAGCCTCACCTGCCGCCTTGCCCTGAGCGAAGAGATTCCGGTCATTCAGGCAATGCCCTTTGAAGCACCGCATTTTACGCAGTATCTGCGCAAAGAGAATCCTTCCCGGCACATCTATCACACCACCCTTGACCGCAGAATTCAAAAAATCTGTGAAGACAATATTCAGGCCTATTACGGCCAGATAAAGTCCGCCGGAATTACCAACTGCGCCGTCATGATTTCCGAAACAGAAACCGGAAAAGTCCGTGCCTACTGCGGCTCTGCAGATTATTTTAATGATTCCATTGAGGGCAACGTTGATATAATACAATCTCCCCGGTCACCGGGCAGTCTGCTTAAGCCCTTTCTCACGGCCCTTCTTTTTGAACGCGGCCCATTCACTCCCCGGACTCTTGTCCAGGACATCCCCACCTCCTTCACGGGCTACTCACCGGCCAACGCCGATGGCTCGTTTCGCGGTACGGTGTCAATTTCCCAGGCACTGCGTTCATCCCTGAATGTTCCCTATATCCGTCTCCTTGAGTGGTACGGTGGAGCCGATTTCTACAGATTCCTCAAAAAATCCGGTGTTACCAGTCTGCACCGCACTGCCCGGCAATACGGACTCCCATTGATTCTGGGATCCGCCGAAATCAGCATGTTTGAGATCACCCAGCTCTACATGCTTCTGGGAAATACGGGCACATTCACTCCCCTGAAGACACTGCAGGATTCCACAATTATGCAAAGATCCCGCAGGATCCTTTCCCCGGCAGCCTGCCGGCAGACTCTGGAAATCATGAAAGACCTTTCCCGTCCGGGCCGTGACCTCTACTGGAAGACGTTCTCCCGGCGTATTCCCCTGGCCTGGAAGACAGGCACCAGCTACTCACGCAAAGACGGCTGGGCCGTGGGGGTCAACAAAGACCTCTGCATTGCCGTCTGGACGGGCAACAGCGACGGCAGTTCCAATGCCGCAAACGGCGGTATCAGTGCGGCAGCTCCTCTGCTTTTTTCAATTCTGCACGATCTCTCCCCCGAGGAGCGCTGGTATCCCCATGTAACCTGGTATGATCATAAAAAAACAACCCTCTGCAAAGAAAGCGGATATCCCGCGGGCCCGCAGTGCCCGCACCAAATTCAGACCGCTGTGCCCCCCGCCTATTCCGGCGAAAAGACCTGCCCCTTTCATCAGCTTTTTCACATTGACACCCTCACCAATACGGCCGTAAACTCCCGCTGCTGGACAGAAACCACCGTGGACACATCCCTGTTTATTCTTCCCGCACCGGTACAGCATATCTACCGGAAAAATGGTATCCCCTTTGATACCATTCCCGCCTTTGCTGTGGGCTGCGGCGAAGACCGGTACCGGCACAGCCGCATGAGCCTGACGTACCCGCGTGAGGGAACACTGGTGCTTGTCCCACGAAAAAACAGCCGTGAATACGAACGAATTCTCTGCACAGCCACCCATCAGCGCAGCGCGGCGCGCCTGTTCTGGTACCTGGATGAGAATTACTGCGGCACAACACAGGGGGATCATACCATCGCCCTGCTGCCTGAACCGGGGGATCATCAGCTCACCATTATCGATGACGAAGGATTTCGCCGTCAGGTACGCTTCACCTCCCTTGCCGGAGATGATCACTGAGGGGGAGCATCCTCCTGAGCAATATCTTTCAGCTCCGCCAGAGCATTCATGGCTTCAAGGGGGGTCATGCTGTAGATATTCATTTCTTCCAGACGCTGTGCCAAAAGGGACGCATTTCCCGATGCGGCAAACAGGTCCAGCTGAACACTCTCACGTTCCTCCTGCACCTGACTGTCTTTGCGGCTGGACCGGGCCAGTGCCGGCTGACGGCGCGAATCAAATTCCATACCCTCGTGGTTGGCCAGAATCTCTTTGGAACGGGCAATAACCGCCTCGGGAATCCCCGCGATTGAAGCCACTTCAATGCCGTAGGAATGGGGACATCCACCAGGCTTGATTTTGCGCATAAATATCACCCGCCCCTCATGCTCTTTGACAGAAATATGCAGGTTGCCTGCGCGGGGCAGCAGGGCCTCCAACTCGGTCAGTTCATGGTAATGAGTTGCAAAAAGAGTGCGCGGCCGTCGTCCGGCGGTATTATGCAGAAATTCCGCCACGGCCCAGGCGATACTGATACCATCGAAGGTTGAAGTACCGCGCCCCACCTCATCAAGAAGGACCAGACTTCGATCGGTGGCATTGTTGAGAATATTGGCAACCTCAATCATTTCGACCATGAAGGTACTCTGCCCCTTGGCAAGACGGTCCGATGCGCCGACCCGGGTAAAAAAGCGATCCACCAGGCCGATATGTGCTTCCCGGGCAGGAACAAATGAACCAATCTGCGCCATGAGAACAATGAGGGAATTCTGCCGAAGATAGGTTGATTTACCGGCCATATTGGGGCCGGTTATTATGTAGATCTGACGCTCTCCGTCAATAAATTCCGTATCGTTGGGCACAAAGGAATCGGAAGTCATCACTTCCACCACGGGGTGACGGCCTTCACGAATAAAAAGATCCGCGTTCTCCGAAAGCCGGGGGCGGCAGTAATTTTTCTCCATGGCAAGATCCCCCAGAGCCGCAAAGACATCGATTTCGGCCACAGCATCAGCGGCGTTCTGCACAGCCCCGCAATAGGCAGCCACATCCTCGCGCAGGGTAACAAAGAGCTCGTATTCCAAATCACCCATGCGGTCTTCCGCTTCCAGCACTTTTGCCTCAACCTCTTTCAGATCCGGCGTAATAAAGCGTTCGGCATTGGCCAGAGTCTGCTTGCGGATAAAATAATCGGGCACCTTTTCGGCATTTGCCCGGGAAACCTCCAGATAATATCCAAAGACTTTGTTAAAACCGACCTTGAGAGAGTCAATTCCCGTTTTTTCCCGCTCCGTCTGCTGCAACCGGGCTATCCACTCTTTTCCGTTTTCCGCTGCATCACGGTACTCATCCAGCTGGGCACAAACCCCGGCACGGATAAGGCGGCCTTCACGCAGGGAAAGAGGAGGATCATCCTGCAGGGTGGCGGAGATTTTTTCTGTAAGCTCCTCAAATCCCTCCAGGGAAGCGGCAGCAATACGGATAAGACGGGAAGGCGCATCCTTCAAAAGACCAGCAATGGCAGGAAACTGCACAAGGGAGTCGCGCACGGCAAGTATATCCCGGGCATTGGCGCGCCCCAGGGTCACCCGGGTAATGGCCCGTTCCAGATCGTACATTCCACGCAGGGATTTCTGCAGATCAGAGCGGGTAAAAAGATCCTCCCGAAACCAGTCAACAGCTCCGTATCGCTCCTCCAGGGCGGTTCTGTCACAGAGCGGTGTCACCACCCGGCGCTTCAGCATCCGTGATCCCATGGGGGTAATACAGCGGTCAAGAACGGAGATCAGGGTACCTTCCTTTTCATCCGTATGGAGGGGACGCAGCAATTCAAGATTGCGGATTGTTGCGGGATCAAGACGGGCAAAGCCCGTATCGGTTTCGATGGAAAGCTCGGCAATATGGCGAAGATCGCTGCGCTTCATCCGCTTGAGATACGTCAGGAGTGCTCCCGCTGCAGAACATTCTTCAGGGCGGTGTTCCAGGCCGAGACCTTCCACGGACTTCACGCCGAAATGCTGCGTCACCGCCCGGCGCGATTCCCCGGCGGTAAAGAGGCGATCCGCCTCAAAGGTAATTGCCCCGCGGCTGAAATAGCGGGTAAGATCATCAAAGAACGAATCCTTCCGGGCGGCTTCCGGCAGAAGGAGTTCTGCCGGAGCAATACGGGTGATCTCCTCCTCGATATCTCCATACGCACAGGACAGGGCAAAGAACTCCCCCGTGGTAATATCGCACACGGCAATTCCCGCCCGTTCCTGCGATGAAAAGGCAAGGGCTGCAATGTAGTTATTTTCACTCTCCGTCAGGTACATATCATCCATGCCGGTTCCCGGGCTGACAAGCTCTACAATATCCCGCTTGACCACGCCCTTTGCCTTTTTGGGATCCTCCACCTGTTCACACACGGCAATGCGGTGGCCCGCTTTCACCAGTTTATGGGCATAGCGATCCAGGGCGTGATGGGGAAAGCCCGCAAGGGGGGTATCGTTTTCGCCGCCGTGATTTCGCTTGGTCAGGGTTATTCCGAGAACTCTCGCCGCAGTTTTTGCATCTTCGCCAAACATCTCATAAAAATCCCCCAGACGAAACAGAAGCATGACACCGGGATTATCTTCCTTCATTCGGTTATACTGCTTCATCATGGGCGTTACTTTTTTCTTTGCCATGGATCCTCACTTTTGTGTAAGAAAGAAAATACCATTTTACGATGGTGCATAAAAGAGGTAAGACCGAACGAAGAAAAAGAAGTTACCGAAGAAAGGGCGGAGCTGTCCGTGTTTTATGGGTATTGGACGTAAGAGCACAACTCGCAGGAATTCATTTTGCTGCTGCCAATCTCCGTACAATACTCCAGGTTCGGAAAAGGCCTGCGTGCTGTTTACTCCTCAGAAAAGCGAATCGTTTTCCTCACAATTTCAGCAAGTTTATTCTTTCTGAAAGGCTTTCGCATCACCCCGGCGGCACCGCGGCGAACAAGCTCGTCCACATCACTGTTTTCGGCAAAGCCCGATACAATAAGCACGGGGACCGTGGAGTCAATTTCCTGTATACGGGTAAATGCGTCGCGACCACCCATAACCGGCATTATCATATCAAGAATAACCATGTCGATATCTTCATGCTTCTCCTGAAAGAGATCCACCCCTTCCCTGCCGTTTTCCGCAGTTATCACAGAATACCCGAAGGAGCTCAGCATAGCCCGGGCCACAGAGCGTATCACCGCTTCGTCATCAACAACAAGAACAGTCCCTCTTTCAGCACCGGTGACAGGAGCGCTTTGCCCCGGAGATTCCTCTCTGCTGTCAACATCTGCTGCGGGCAGATAAATATGAAACTCTGTTCCCCGGCCCATTTCCGAATAGACCTTTACGGCACCGCGATGCTTTTGAACCATACCGTACACGGCAGATAGCCCCAGCCCTGTCCCCTTCCCCCGGGCCTTGGTTGTAAAGAAGGGCTCAAAAATCCGCTCCTGAATATCATAGGGTATCCCCTTTCCCGTATCACGAACAGAGATCTGCACATACCGGCCGGGATCAATATCAAAGGAGACATATTTACAGAATTCCTCCTCCAGCTCTGTCACAGCAAGACGATACTCCAAAAGACCGCCGCGGGGCATGGCATGCACGGCATTCACCCCGAGATTAACCAAGGCATTCTGTATCAGGGCATCATCCCCGATTACCGCAAAGGAGCGATCATCATGAGCAACATGTATTTCCACTGACTTATCAACTGTTCGGCGCAGGAGGGTAACAGTCTCTTTCAGAAGCGGTGCAAGGCGGACACGTTTCTTCTCATGTGAACCTTTTCGTGAAAAACTTAACAGTTGACGGGTGAGATATGCTGCACGCTCCCCTGCGGTGATAATTGTTTCAAGAAATTCCTGACGTTCTCCGGGGGAACACTCTTCCTGAAGAACCTCCGCCGCGCCGATAATGCCGCTGAGCATATTGTTGAAATCATGGGCAACGCCGCCGGCCAGCTGGCCCAGGGCATCCATTTTCTGCGACTGATATAACTGTTCAGTCAGTTCTTTTTCTTTCTGCGCAGCCCGGCGGATATCGGTGATGTCAACCCCCTCGGCTACCAGGGTAAACACCTCACCCTCACCATCCGTAACGGGCTGAAGATAAAAGGAAATTTCATGGCGCTCACCGCGAAAATCAATATGCCAGGTTTCGTACTGCACCGGTGTCCCCGCAGCTGCTTCTGCAATTGCCTTCTTCAGGCGGACCTGTTTTTCCCCGTCATCCTTAAACCAGGGCGTTTCCCAAAAGAAAATACCCTGGATATCCTTTAGGGAAATCCCTGCCATCTGCAGGGCGGTCTCATTACAAAATCGAACATGTCCTTCCGGAGTGAGCCAGCCAAAGAGTTCCCGGGAATGGTTGACAGCCTGCACAGAAAAGGTCCGGCTTTGCTCAAGGTCTTTCACTTTTTCTGCAAGATCAGCATTTACCCGATGCAGCTTTCGTTCCGAAGCAAGACGGCGGCGCCGTTCAATCATCATCAGAATAATCAGGAATATGAGGCCCACAAAAATCACCGAGACAAATACTATCTGTAGAAAATAGCGTTCGTAGAAAGAATAAGGCCGGTTGAGTATCCGAACATCTTCGGGAAGACGACTTGCAGAATGGGACTCTTTTTTCAGCACGGGATAATTCACAATTGTTTCACTGATACTGTCTTCTTCCACGGCAACCGATGTCGTTCCTCCCTGGAGGATACGAACTGCACGACGGGCGGCAAAGGCGCCCTGCTTTCGGCTGCTTGCGGCAACACCTCCCAAAACTCCATGGGAAATATAAAAATCAAAAAGCGTAAAAACCGGAACCCTGGCCGCTGAACTGAGGCGCCGGGCAACCTCGCGGGAAGTAAAAAAGCGGTTCTCCGCGTCGCGAAAATAAATTCCGAGAAGCACGGCATTTGAGGGGGATATCGACGAAAGACGCTCTTCAAGCTCCACCATGGGCAACACCGGCAGATGACGCAAAACAAGGGAATCCCCGTACGGTTCAAACTGCTGCTCAATTTCACGGCCAATCTTTTTACCCGAAGGAAGATGATCATTTACCACAAAAACCGTATCAACGGTATCCAGAAGGGAAGTCATCAGGGAAAATACGGAGCCCGCAAAAATCGGTTCAGCAACGCCTGTTACAGGAGCCGTTCCGGTCCGGGTGATTTTTGATGAATACTCATTGATTCCGCAGAAAACAAGAGGTATATCGCCAAAGAGAGCGTCGCCCGATTCCTGTACAAATGACAAGGCATTATCATCGCTGACCAGTATCAGATCGGGGGTAATATCACTGTATTTATACTGCAAATATTCAAAAGTTCGCTTTCGGTATTCAGGGGTGAAGGGAATCCGCTTCGTATCCAGATATTCAATATGCAGATGTAAGGGAATATCCGATTGATCAAAGGTTTCTTCAACGGCTGAAGTAATTCCTTTAACCCATTCAAACCCGGGATGATAGGAATGCAGTAAGAGCACATGTTTTGTATCTGTGCCGTAAAGAAATGAAACAAGAAAGAAAAGCAGCAGTAAAACACCTTGCCGAATCATCGCGCCCTCATTCATTCAAACAACTCCCGGTTTTCGTGTATCCATGGAAATCCCCCTGATATCCACTCCAGCTGTTACAAAACCATAAACCCCTTTTTATTTATCAGAGTATCCCGGAATGCACTGTCATGATCAATAATATGCGAAAACACCCAGCTTTGAAGAAAGCGGGCAAGCTTATGCTGGAGCACGGAAATATCTCTGTTGTATATGAGCGTATGTTTCATTTCCTCAACAATCTGCTGATGCTCACGTCGATGCGCGGAATAGTCCTCCCATTCAATCTCACGGAGAAGAGATTCCTCATGCTGAAAATGAACTTTCGTGTATTGAAATATCAGTTGAATATAGCGTTTGATATCGGGATGCTCAATATTACCGCGATTCTTCAGCAGATAATTGGCTATCTTAAACAATATCTGATGCTCTGAATCGATAAAGACATCTCCCACTCTGTAGGAATCTTTCCATTCAACGATATCTTTTTTTTCATCCATGGAACCTCTCATGCAAAAGGGAAACGACAAATGCCGTTTCCCCTATTCTACCTTATCAGCAGAGATTCTGCCATAAACTAATCGTTCAATCTTTTTATCACCTCGTCACCACTCTCTTCACCGCTGCCGTCGGCAACAGTCATGTCGGTATACCCGCCCATGGCGTGAAAGAAGGTCCAGCCGGTCCAGTCACCTGAGGCAAGAGCACCTTTACTGCTGTAGCTTGCAGAGGCAAGGGTGGTACCGTTCAGGCCGGTTTTGGCATTCAGGGTATTGCCTGCAGTAACACTGTCGATTGCCGCAGCACTGTCAGC
>JBNJDQ010000037.1:0-18227 GCA_051745065.1 Fibrobacterota bacterium | reverse complement strand
GCAGACCGGGTATATTCCGGAGTGGAACATACTCCCGTGCCGGTCATCTTTTTTGAAGGGGATACTCTTGAAGAAAATGTTGATTTCTCTCTGTCCCATACCGACAATCTAACAGTTGGCACTGCTTTGGTTACAGTCATCGGCATCGGCTCATTCACCGGGGATACAACTCTCTCCTTTGAAATAGCCCCGCGTGAATTGCTGGTACACCCCGATACTGGACAGTATAAAGTTTACGGTAATGCCGATCCTGCTTTAACCTTTTCAACCTCCGGTTCTGTTGGTGATGAAACGCCTGCATTCAATGGTTCACTTCAGCGGCGGGCAGGGGATACTGTCGGCACGTATGAGATTTTACCGGGAACCCTTGCCCTGGTTGACAGTGCAGGATTTTCAGCAGATAATTATACCCTGCGATTCACTGAAGAAGTGCTCTTTCGGGTTACCCCAAAGCAAATTACTGTACGGGCTGATTCATGCAGCTTTGTATACGGTGAAGCTGAACCGTCATTAACGTGGCATCTTACTCCTTCCCTTGTATCGGGAGATACCCTGTCGGGCAGTTTAGAACGTGCAGAGGGTGACAGTGTCGGGGAATATCCCATTCTTCGGGGTTCTCTGCATGCCGATACTAATTACACTCTTATTTTCGAAGAAGATACCTGCCGTATTCTACCCCGGCCCCTTATTATTTCTGTGCGGGATACCTTTAAAATCGAAGGGGAAGATGACCCCGTCTTTGCAACGGAGTATTTCGGATTTGCCGCCGATGACGGCTCCTCTGCTGTTGCGGGGCTGAAGGTTACGCGTGAACCGGGAGAAGATCCGGGAACGTACAGGATTACTCCGGAAGGGGCCGAGGCGCAGAATTATATCATCTCCTATGAATCGGCGGTCCTTACGATTAAAAAAAGGAATACTCCTCCTGTATTGCATTCGGTGAAGACAGCAGCCACACCGGTCAATACCGCTTTCCGGGTACACGGTGCATACTGGAATGCCTCAGATGCCGACGGAGATGCCCTGTCTGCAGTTGTGTATGCCGGGGAGCATTATACCGCGAAAACGGATGAATTGATTCCGGAACTGGATTATGCCGGAGTTCTGAAGGTTCGTATTGCTGTAACTGACGGCAAAGATACGTCAGAGGCAAAGGTTATGATCTTGTCTGTGCGTACTGCAGAGTCAAACAGGCTCCCCCGTATTTCATCTGTTGATACTCTGCGTATTGCCAAGAATGGCATGAACCACATGGATTCGGCTGTACACGTCATTGATCCGGATGGTGACCGTGTGTTTTTCCTGCCCGAAGAGGGGACGGGGTACTCTGCTGAGTACTCCCGCATTTTCCCCGACAAAGGGCGGACGGGCATGTTTTGGATTCCTTTCCGCATGACAGACGGCATCGATACCACGGCTGTTGCTACCCTTGCTGCTGTGATTTATGAAAAAATTGCCGATCTTGACTTTGGGCAGGTTGAAGAGACAGAAACGGAATATACAGTTCGGGCTGCACCGATCCCTGCTGAACCTGCACAGCCGATTACCTTTCAGGCACAGGGGGCTGCACCGGACAGCATGGTAGTGCGGATTTTCAGCACTGTCGGTGATCGTATTCATCGCGGACATGCTGTGCGCGAAAGCCGTGAAAACGAGATTGTCTATGTGTGGCAGGGTGTGTCTTCCCGAAGCCGGCAGCAGGGCGGACTCTATGCGGCACTTGTTACATTGTTCCGCAATGGACAGATTGTTGCAGAAAAAAGAATTATGATTGGCATCCGGAGGCGGCCATGAAATTGATTATCCTTGCTGTAGTAATTTTTTTGGCGGGCTGTACTACACAGAATAACACGCGCCCGGAAATCCTTCGGGCGGTCAGCGATCTTGCTATTAATCAGGGCGATACTCTGCAGCTTTCCCTGGAGCTTGTCAGCGTTCGTGATCGGGACGGTGATACGGTCAGCCTGCACGCAATGGAGGGGGATAACTACATTCTGGAAGGGATGAATCTTATTCCCGATGCAGGCTTTCACGGTACTTTACGTATACCTCTTCAGGTGAATGACGGCATTGATAATTCTCCCGTATTCACTCTCCGTGTACAGGTTTTGCGTATTCATTCGGTTATTCCTCTGACTGAGGGCAACACATGGCTTTACCGTGATCGCTATCCCGACGGTGGAAAGACTGTGGAATCACGCCTGACCATCCGGACTGAAACAGAGACTGATACCTTTTCCGGACGGACATTTCAGGCTGTCTGGGATAATCTGGATACCCTTGAGATCGGTTTTACTTTCGGAGATGTTCCCGGCCAGGGCAGCTGGCTTCTTGGTGCGACAAGCCCTTATGATACGCTGTCAAGAGGAATGCTGCGTTTTGCCTATCCCGTTGACTCCGGTGAATCCTGGGATGCGTATTCAATCGCGTATAATATAAGTGATACTCAATTTATTGCGAATTCCGGGCGAATGACCTGCCAAAAGAGCAGAACCTATACGACCGTTCCGGCGGGGACCTTTTCCTGTGTTTCCTATGTTCTGAGGGATACTCTTGTCCCAATCGAAGGACAACGCCGCATTGGTCCGGGTGGTCTGGAGGGAATCAGCAGTTCTGAACGGAATGATCCCGTTGTGCAGGAACGTACCTACATGGTGAGCCCGGGGATTGGCCTGATTTCTCTTACTGTGCGGGAAAACGGGGAGATTCACAAGGTAAAAGAACTCCTTGAGTACCTTGTTGAGTAGGCATTTTTCTCCGCAATGAGGGGTGAATGAGGTCAGTAATTTGCTCTGTCCCCGCGGGCGTTCATGATAAGGCCTACAAGAATGGCCATGGTGAGGGTGAATGATCCGCCGTAGCTGAGAAAGGGGAGAGGAAGTCCCGTTACGGGCATCATGCCGACCACCATGGATATGTTGATAAAAATGTGAAAGGCCATCATCGATGCTGCACCGACTATGAGAAGATTTGCAAAGCGGTTGCGGATATTGGCAGTTGATCCCAGGGCCCGGAAAAGAATGAGAAGATAGAGCATTAAAATGAAGGCGCATCCCGCGAGACCGAACTGTTCGCCCAGGACAGAAAAAATAAAATCCGTATGTGCTTCGGGCAGATACTGAAGATTTACCTGAGATCCCTGCAGATAGCCTTTGCCGTATTTCTGCCCCGATCCGAGGGCAATCATGGATTGTATAACCTGGTACCCCGCACCGCGAGGGTCCACCTGGGGATTAATAAAGCTGATAACCCGCATCTTCTGGTAATCCTGCAGGCTGTTATTCCATATAACGTTTGTCATTGTGGCGGCGGTAATGCTGAGGGTGAGAGAAAGCACAATGATTGTGACCGGCGGGCGTAAAAAACGGAAGGACAGTACCAGCAGAAAAATGAAAATTCCCCAGGGGAGTGAAGCGGCAAATGTAACATCGGTTCCGGGGTCCGCGTTGAAGGAAAGAATAAGGGGAATGGCGCTTAATACAAGGGATATGACCGGCGATACAAGATAAAACAGTTCTGCAAGACTCATGCCCGCCCAAAAGAACATGGGGAGGGAAAGGGTGAGGAAAACCAGGGCCGTGCCCAGATCAGGCTGCTGCATAACAAGAATAAAGGGGATTATGATTATCAGAAAGGGAATGACAAGGCTCTGCAGCCGATAGAGTGATACTTGCCGTTTTGACAGGTAGCGGGCAAGCATCAGCAGCAGGCCGATTTTAGCAAATTCCGACGGCTGAATCCGGATTCCTCCGATTAAGAGCCATCGTGATGCCCCCTTGGCTTCTGTACCGGTTATTAAGATCGCTACAAGAAGGGCAAGGGTGATATAATACACCCATTGGGAGATGCGGAAAAAAAAGCGTGTAGGGATTGAAACAGTTATAAGAATTACCATGATACCAATGCATATCCAAAGCACCTGCTGTGTAAAAAAAATCGTGTCTGCGGCACTGTAGATAAGAGCGGCACTGGCAATCCAGAGCAGAACAGCCGTAAGAAAAATCAGTGAATCGAATTTGCCTTTCAGTAGATACCGTTTCATTTGGCAGTTTTCTCCGGTGTTTTCAATTGCTGGTACTTATTTCTTGTTGTCCGTCCTTCTTCTGTTTCGGAAAAGTAATACTCCAGAACCGTTTTTACAAAAGGTGCAGCAACAGAACCGCCGTGCCCGGCATTGGCCAACACCGCAACAACGGCAATTTCCGGATTATCCAAAGGAGCGGAGGCAACAAAGACAGCATGCGTTTTATCCCCGTGGGGATTTTCCGAGCTTCCGCTCTTTCCGCCTACGGGGATATATTTCATGCGGGTTCGCCATCCTGTACCGCCGGGGGCATTGACCACACGGTACATACCTTCGCGGACGGCTGCCATGGCTGTGGAGTCGAAGGAGTAATCCGCAAGAGTTTCTTTCTCCGGACGGGAAATGAATGCGTTTTGCGGCGAACGGACTTCCTTCAGGAGGCGCGGTGTATAGAGGCGTTGCTGTGGATTAAAGGCCGATGGAATCAAAAGTATTTCCATGGGAGTCAGCTCCTGCGACTGACCGATTGCCTGATTCAGGACGAGGCCGTTTGTCCACAGCCATCCAGGCCCCTTGCCGGCATGACGGATGTTATGTTCTTTTTTTCCCGAGAGGTACCCTTCTCCTTCGTTGGGAATATCAATGCCTGTTCTTTTTCCCAGCTGTATTGCCCGGGCGGCATCGTTGATTCCGTCATAGCCCAGTTTGAGTCCCAGCTGATAGAAGTAGACGTTGCAGGAACTTTTGATTGCATCGTATACATTGGTATAGCCGTGCCCCGATTCTTTCCAGCAGCTAAAATAATTGTTACCGTAGGCCAATCCGCCGTTGCAGGGTTTCTCCAGGTGTTCATCCGGTGTGACAATCCCCTGGTCCAGTCCCGCAAGGGCAGTGATGAGCTTAAATGTGGATCCCGGGGGATACTTTCCGTTTATGGCATTATTCACAAGGGGGCGCTTGGCATCCCTGCTTGCGGCATGCCATTTTTTGCCAACCTTCTTTTCGGAAAGAGAGAAGCTGTTTGCATCAAACGAAGGATTGCTGTACAGGCAGTAGACTTCTCCGTTTTTGGGGTTCATGGCAATTACCGCTCCGCGAAGTGTATCGCTGAATTGCTCCGCGATTCGTTTCTGCAGTTCTGCATCAATTGTAAGGTAGATGTTTTTTCCGGCGGTTGGTGCAATATACGGCATGTCTTCAAGGATCCCCAGATTGGTTCCGATGGAATTGCGTTCAACAAAACACCATCCTTTTTTGCCGTGAAGAAGAGTGTCGTATTCGGCTTCAATTCCCTGTCGGCCAACTTTATTTCCCCGGTGATACCCCAAATCTTCCCGCTTTTTCAGGGTTTTCCTGTCAATCTCTGAAATATATCCGAGTACATGAAACAGGGCTTCTCCGTAGGGGTATTCCCGCCGGGATTCAATCTCAATAGTGATTCCCGGAAGCTGCGTGCTGTGTTCTTCAATAATACTGACACTCTCCATGGAGATATCCTCAGCTATCATTGTCTTGGAGGAGGGCGCCTGCAGAGCAAGGTTCAGTCGTTCTTCAAGAAAAGATGTATCAAGAAGTGCCTCACCTGTGCGGTCGGTAATTTTTAAAAGACGTTTTTTTACTTCGGAGAGGGAGTTGGAACGCAGACTGGCGACAATGGAGGCTGATGGTATTTCCACTGAATCCAGGAGGGTACGCAGGGGCTCCTCCTTAAAAAGGGGCCGTCCCTGTTTATCTGTAATACCGCAGAGTTCACGAAAGAGATCCTTTTCTGTCAGAACTGAGCCGTCCAGAGGTAGGCTTTTCCCTGTATTTTGTTTTGCAAGCTGTTTCTTCAGTTGCTTCCTTTTAAAAACCGCTTTTCCTTCCTGCGTTTTCAATTGTGTCAGCTGGTCGATTAAGGACGGCCGTGGAGGTATTTTGTCCGGAATAATGTACAGGGAGTAGGAGGGGCGGTTTCGGGCGATAATTCTGCCGTAGCGGTCGTAGATCAAACCGCGTTCAGAACGTATCATTTCACGGGAAAGGCGGTTTTCGCGGGAGAGTTTCAGGTATCGTTCACCCCGCTCGATCTGAATGAAGGCAACCCGCATAAGAATGATGGTGAAGAGGACCACAAAAAAAGATATGAGTACTTTCGATTTTGAAAGACGGTCAAGATATATTCCGTCAATCATATCTTTTCGTATCTGCATCACCGCCTCTTGTTGGGTATGAGGTAATGAATTGTAAAAAGCAGTACAGATGAGATGATCCCCGTATAAAGGGCAGCGGGAACAGCGTTGACCAGTATCTGAGCTGCTGTGAGCCCTTCTGTCTCCATGAAGGAGTAAATGAAATTATGAATAATTGCCGCGGCAACCAGAATAATAATCTGAAAGACCGGGCCCGTATTGAATCGATCCCGGGAGAATATGCCCACAAAGGCCCCGACCACAGTGTTGGAAAGAGCGTGTACGCCGAGGGTATCGCCGGAATAGAGATCGATTATGAGCCCGACAAAAAAACCGGCCCAGATTCCTGCAAGGCGGCCGTGTTCAATGGCAAGAATAAACAGAAGTATGAGTACAGCGTTGGGATAGACGCCGTGTATTGAAATCTGGGAGACAATGGTCGATTGCAGTACAATGGCAAGGGTAAAATATAATATCCATTTCAGAATAATCACTGAACGGTATCCTTTCCTCCTGAGCTGTCTGTTACCGATTCGGCGGATGTGCCGTAGGGGGACCAGCGTTCTTCTGTGGTAATTACGCTGACCAGACGCAGTTTGTTCAGGTTTTCAAAGGGAGTTATGGTCATGGCGTTATACAGAGGGTTTATTCCGGTTTCGATTTTTTCAACCGCACCGACCGGAAGATTCGGTGGGTATACTCCGCCGAGTCCCGAAGTGAGGATTGTGTCACCGCGCTGCACCGTACGATGGGCACTGATATTGACTTTCAGGCTGCGTCCATCCGTGGAGCGAAGAATGCCAACGGCATCCGATCCGGGGTGGCTGATACTGATTTTTTCATCGGGCATGAGAATCAGCTGGACTCTGGCACTGTTTGGCAGCACCATGGATACTTTCCCCACGATTCCTTCCGGACCGATTACGGGCATGTTTTCCGCAACCCCTTGGTTTTGGCCGGCATTTATAATGATCGTTTTCTGGATGGAAACCGGTTCGTAGGCAACCACTTCTGCCATGACCGTTTGATATTCACGGCCTCTGCTCTTGCGCAGGGATTTTTCCACGCTGTCAATGGTGAGGGTCTGCTTCAGATGGGCGTTTTCAAGCTGGAGAGCCGTTATCTGCTCATGAAGACGGCGGTTTTCGGTGAAAACATTGCGAATTTTCTGAGTGTTATTGATGAGCACTTCTGCCGGGAAAAGGAGCGACGTAATTGTTTTGCTGATTTGCTCCTGCTCTGTCTTTCCGGCGTTTATCAGCAGAAGAGATACAAGAACGGTCACAAAAAGAGAGGAGCCGCTCTTGTGTTCAACAATAAAGGATATGAGCCAGTGCATCGGGGGTTATCGCCTGTTTCTGCTGCTGTTGAGAAGTACATCCTTATAAAGTGCTTTGTTTTCCACAACTTTCAGGGCTCCCCGGGCGACACAGGTCATGGGATCATCTGTTCCGCAGACGGGAAGATTTGTTTCCTGGCGGATTCTTTCATCCAGGCCGCGAAGCTGTGATGACCCGCCGGTCAGAACTATACCTTTATCTAGAATATCAGCAGAAAGTTCCGCCGGAGTTCGTTCCAGAGCACTGAGAACGGCCCGTTCAATCTTTGCGACGGGGTCTTTCAGGGCTTCGCGAATCTCTTCAGAGGTGATCCGCATGGTTTTGGGAATACCTGCAACAAGGTCACGCCCGCGGACTTCCATTTCCAGTTCCTGTGGTAACGGATAGGCTGAACCGATGGTAATCTTGACTTCTTCTGCCGTATTTTCACCGATCAGCAGGTTATAGGTCTTCTTCAGATAGTCCACAATGGCCGTGTCAAACTCGTTGCCGCCGACCTTCTCGGACATATCGCAGACCATTCCACCCATGGAAATTACGGCAATTTCCGAGGTTCCTCCGCCGATATCTATAATCATGTTCCCCGATGACTCAAGAACAGGAATTTCCATACCGATGGCCGCAGCCATGGGTTCGGCAATCAAATCGGCTTCAAGGATACCGGCCTGTTCAGCAGCATCGATTACAGAACGCATCTCTGCCTGCGTGATGCCCGAGGGAACGCCGATTACGGCGCGGGGCTTGAAGAGGCGGTTTGTCTGAACCTTTCGAATAAAGCGCGTCAGCATTTCCTCCACAAGGTCAACGTCGGCAATCACTCCGTCTTTCATCGGTTTAATTGCTTTAATTTTGCCCGGCGTACGGCCGAACATCTTCTTGGCTTCCTTCCCGATGGCAAGGGGCTCGTCGTTGAGACTGTCCACAGCAATGACCGATGGTTCATCGATCAGCAGGCCGCGGCCCCGTGCATATATAAGTGTATTTGCTGTGCCCAGATCTATTCCAAGTGCGGTACCGGTTAAGGAAAACGGAAAAAACCCCATTTTAAACTCCATTATATTATCTGTTTACAGAGTAAATATATTAAAAAAGAAAATACTTTTTATCAACTTCTTTTACCACAGAGAAACATGAAAATGCGTAAATACCTGTTTCATCAGTTTAAATGATGTTTATTTTGACAGTAAATGCCCTTTCCGCGCAACCTCAGTGAGAGAGGCGCTCCTTTAGGGGGGCAGACAATTCTCAAAATGAGAAAGGGATTCTCCGTTGATGGCAATGACATCGATGCGGCAGCTGAAATGTTCAAGGCCCCTGTCCCGAATATACAGGCGCGCCGTTGCAGCAATCCGGGAGAGTTTCTTTGGAGAAACGCGGTTTTCGCTGCCGCCGTAGAGTTCCGGACTGCGGTGGTGTTTGACCTCCACAAAAACAAGCTGGCCTGACGGTGCCCGGCAGATGAGATCGATTTCTCCGGTGCGGTAGGCCCAGTTGCGTGCAAGAAGGGCGTAGCCCCTGCGCAGCAGATATTGTACTGCACGGTTTTCTCCGCTGGTTCCGACGGCCCGGCTGTTCATGTACGAATAAAAAGCAGTACCGCAAGAATGAATAACAACAGAAGGGAAAGCCACTGTTGGCGGATTGTCAGAAGCCAGAAGGATGGGCGGTGGGGTTCAAAGGGTATTGCAAGGGCAGTGCTGCTTCCGCGCTGTCCCGAACGCCGGTCGCCCAGACGCCGGTCGGTGATTCTCCGTTCACGTTCTTTTTTGGCTTCTTCATCTTCCGTATAAAGAGAGTCTCCGGCATCGGCGGTAACTGTGTCCAGGTCGTTGAGAACTTCCTCCACGGAGGCATATCGTTCGGCCGGGTCTTTTTTGAGGGCTTTTATGACAATCAGTTCCAGGCGTTTGGGGATGCCCGGGCGGTGTGCCGAAGGAGGACGTGGTGTTGCATGGACATGTTTATAGGCGATGGAGACTGCCTGTTCCCCGGAGAAGGGAACATCTCCTGTAAGCATTTCATACATCAATATGCCCAGGGAATATATATCCGTTCGATAATCCAGGGAGTCCCCGGCGGCCTGCTCCGGTGACATGTACTCCGGTGTTCCCACAGCCATGCCGGCCTGGGTGACCCGTTTTCCGCGAAAAAGACGGGCGATGCCGAAATCGGTAATATTGCAGGTGTTGTTTTTGTCGATCAGAATATTCTGGGGTTTGACATCACGGTGAATAATTCCTTTGCGATGGGCGTAGAGCAGGCCCCGGCAGATCTGGCGGGAATAGTCCAGCACTGTGCGTACGGAAAGGCCTTTGCGCGGAATAAGAGCGGCCAGGTTGTCACCTTCAATATACTGCATGGAAAAATAGGAAAGCCCCTGTTCCACCCCGTAATCGTAGAGGGAAACAATGTTGTTATGTTCCAGACGGGAAATGGCCCGTGCTTCAGTTTCAAAACGGGCCTGTGCTGTTTCGGGGGTGTTGCCCGTATTCATGAGCAGTTTGAGCGCAACTTTTCTGCCGAGCGGCTCCTGCACAGCACAGTAAACATCTCCCATACCTCCTTTACCCAGGTGGCGTATAATGCGGAAATTACCGATCCGTTTCAGGGCGCCCATGAGCAAGAACTCCTTTCATATCAAGGATGTTTAGTACCTTTTCCACAGCTTCATCAAGGACATCGTTGACAATGTAGTACGTGTAGCGTCCCCGGTGCCGGGCGGTTTCAGTTTCCAGGCGGGCATTTTCCAGACGGACTTTCAGAGACTCCTCATCTTCTGTGCTGCGTTGGCGCAGACGGCGTTCAAGCTCTGTGAAATTCGGCGGTTCAATAAAAATGCTGGTGTTCTCCGGATACAGCCGGTCAAGCTGGAATTTTCCCTGTACATCAATATCGAGAAGAATGGGGATTCCCCGGGAGATACTCTCATCAATCTGAAAGCGCGGGGTTCCGTAATAATTGTCGTGAACCTGCGCCCACTCAATAAACTGATTTTCGGCAATGCCCGCTTCAAACTCTTTCCGGGAATAAAAAAAATAGTCCCTTCCGTCCTCTTCTCCCGGCCGGGGAGCGCGGGTTGTGGCGGATATTGAGTAGGCAAGATTGGGGTAGCGGTGCCGTATTTTGTTGATTATTGTGGTTTTGCCTGCTCCCGAAGGGGAGGAGAACACAAGGATTTCAGCTCTCTTCATTGCGGTACAGCCTTTCCAGAAGTTTGTTTGTTGCAGAGGTTTTGTCTTTGAGAATCTTGTTGCCCCGGGTTACTTTGCACAGGCTGATCCCCAGATCGGCCGCAATACGGCGTTGTGTTTCTCCGCGGCGCAGACGACGGATCAGTTCCCAGCGCAGGGTCAGTTTGCTCAGTTCTGTTTCTGTAAAGAGTTCCTGCAGGAGGCTGGCTATTTCATCACGCTCAGCACGGTCGAAGAGCTCTGCAATATCCTTAAGATCGGTCATTCTGATGCTCCCGGAAGGCGCCGAATTTTTCGATCACCGAATAGCCCAGAACCGAGCAGGCCGTGGCCACATTCAGGGAGTTTTTATACCCGAAGGTGGGTATTTCCACAATACGGTCGCATTCGTGAATGACAGCATGGCTCACTCCCAGCGCCTCATTGCCCAGAACAATGGCGACCTGCGGTCCCGGATAAACCGTGCTGTAGATCTCGGAGTGAGAGGTTGTTTCCGCCGCCCAGACTTCCGCTCCCAGACGCTGACAATGGTGCACGGCGTCCACAGTGCGGTCAAAATGTTTCCACGGAACGTAGTCGATTGTTCCCAGGGATGTTTTTTCCAGTTTGGTATGCGGCGGATAGGCCGTGTATCCACACAGAAAGAGCCCGGCAATTCGCATTGTGTCGGCCAGACGGAAAATTGCTCCCACATTGAAGGCGCTGCGCAAATTGTCAAGAATGATGTAGAGTGGGTTCTTGGGAAGACGCCGGTAGCGTTCCACGGATATGTCCGCATCAAAGGAGCGCACTTTGAAATTTGTTTCCATATCACCCTTTTTTAATGCCACATTACCGCCTTTTCATATTATTTTTACACAGAGCGAACTGAATAAAGGAGCCCCATGTTCCATAATAAGATAGGTATTGCCACTTCAATTTTCAAAGAGAAAGATTTCGATCCTCTCGAAACTGTCAGGTACATCACGGATCGGGGGCTTACTACAGTACAGCTCTACATGGATTCCGCCCTGGAAAAGGACATGGATGCTCTCAATAATCTGCGGGAGCTCTGCACGGAAAAAAAACTGCATGTTCTCTGTCATTCGCCGTATTACCTGAATCGGGAGGTGATTAATGACGGCCGCCACATCGCCTCCCTCAACAGAGTTTTTCCGCGCAACCAAAAAAAAGAAGTGGTCTTTCATTTTGACGAAGAGACAACTGTCGAAACGGCCCTTTCCGTGATCAGGATGCTCAATAAAAACAGCATTACGGTTTGTCTGGAAAATTATTACAAGTTTACTGACCGTGACAGCCTGGTCACCAATATCAACCGCTTTAATCTGTTAATTAACCGTGCAGCGGAACAAAACCTCGATTGCATCCCCCTGATTGATATTCCGCGCCTGTTCATTGCCGGTTTCGAAGAGTTCAATTCTCTTTTTCTGACAGAATTGCTCCTGAATAACATTACGTATTCAAACCGAAGTGTCATTCTGCATCTTATCGACTTTACGGACCGTCGCCAGCGCCGTGAGGATTGGTGCGCCATCGGCAGTGGCCTCATGCCCTACGAAACTCTTTTCGATATAATGAAACGATATCGTCTGCAGGTGCGGTATGCCGTGCTGGAATATGAAGCAACAGATCCCGTACCGGACAGTCTTTCCGGTTTGACAGAATTACTGGCCCGTCTGGACTGATTTTATAACTGGAGCAACCTATGTGCTGGACCCTCGGCCTTGATACATCTTCGACAACTCTGAGCATCGGCCTGTACCGCGGTCAGGAGCCTGTGGTCAGCCTTTCGCGCTATGTAAAAAACTCCCACGCCGAACATATTTCCCGGATGATGCAGGCATTGCTGGAGCAGGGGCAGATTGGTCCCTCCGATATTCAGCGCTGCGGCGTTGTTCACGGACCGGGTTCCTTTACGGGGCTGCGCATCGGTATATCTTTTCTGAAGGGCTTCTTTCTGGAGAAGGGCGCCTGTATCTATTCCTGTAATGCACTGGAAAATACCGCTGCAGCTCTGCATATTCCCGGGCGAAGCCTGGGGGTCGCCTTTGATGCGCGGCAGGGGCATGTTTTCTACGGCGCGTATGAACAGAATCAGCAGGGCCTGAGTACTCTGCGGGAACCGGTTCGTATTACGGCACAGGAATTCTATGATCTCAGTACCGACTGTGATGTTCTTGCCTGTAACACCATGGGCTTTCCCAAAAGCTCTGTTTTTGAACCGCTTCAGTCTGATCCACGTCTTCTGCGTGTGCAGGATATTCCTCTGCAGACAGGGCTGAGTGCAGCCCGTGCTGCGGCGCAGGTGCGGCAGGACTCGCTCTGTGATATTCTGGATGTGAGCCCGGATTATATGCAGAAGTCCTACGCAGAGCGGGGACGTCGGTGAAGGTTCTCTTTTCTTTTTCCTATATCTTCTGTTTATTTAGTATCCTCTGCGCCGCTGATTCGGCCGGCACTGTTGTTGATTCGGCACAGGTCGCATCTGTGAAGGAGACGGTACATGATCCTGCCGCGATGGACTCTGTTGCAGATTCCGGGGCACGCCCCATCGATACGGGCAGAGCATTCACGGCGGGGTTTTCCTGGCAGTTTGGTCCTTTTGCCCCCTATAATGCCTTTGCCCAATACCGGCAGGATACGGCTGAGCTTGTTCTTGATTCCCTCCGTACTGCGGACACCGCGGGCAATTATTTTCTGCGGATCCTTCAGACACCCCGGGGGCAGCATATCTGTTTCCCCCTGTCTCTGGGTATGATTCGACCGGTGCAGAAGGGACGGATGCTGCAGCTTGCAGTGAGCGCAGCCTTTCGCCGCAGTCCATCTGCCTTTGAAATACAAAACCGCAATGATACCGCCTATTCCCTGACGGATGAATCGGTCCTGTACCGGGTGACTGCTGGATTGCAGGCAACCTTCAGTATTCCTTTTTCAGAAGAATGGTTTTCCATGGAGGGGTTTTCCCAAAGCGGCCTTGCCTGGCAGGGAGGAGTCCGTCCGGTGGATCTGCTGATTATTGAAGACCGCAGAGCCCGTGCTTTTGGCGTGTACGGTGGCGTTACACTCTTTGGGGTCAGGCATCTCAGCGACAGAGTCCGTCAGAGAATTCATGCAGGGCTGCAGGTGCGGGGTCGATCTCCCTACGATTCATACGAAGGGCTTTGGAATGATGCACAGGCCCGGGATGAATGGGACACTTCTGTGAATATGACTCTCGGAATAACCTTTCAGGTATTTGGCGAAGGTGGTGAAAATGAAAAAGAGTGACCGTCTTGCGGCGATTTATACATATCTTGAAGAGCAGTTTTATACCCATCCCATGCCCGTGATTGACCTGATGAAGGTGAGCGGGGAATCTCCCTACCGTATTCTTACGGCGACCATCCTGAGCAGCCGCACCAAGGATGATGTTACTGCCAAAGCTGCATCCCGCCTTTTTGCTCAGGCGCCGGATCTTTCTGCCCTGGCCGTCCTTGGTGAGGATACCATTGCCAAACTGATCTATCCCGTAGGGTTTTACAAAACCAAGGCCCGTCATCTGCATCGGTTGCCCACAGTTGTGCTGGAAAAACATGGTGGCGTAATTCCGACTACTCTTTCCGGTCTGCTCAGCCTGCCCGGAGTTGGGCGCAAAACGGCGGCCCTCGTTCTGGCTGTAGCTTTTGATCAGGACGCCATCTGCGTGGACACCCATGTTCATCGAATTACCAATCGCCTGGGCTTTGTAGACACTGACAGCCCTGCTGAAACGGAGCAGGCCCTCATGACATATCTGCCCCGTTCGTACTGGAGCAAAACCAACGCCTATTTCGTTTCCTTTGGACAGAACCGCTGTACCCCGCGCTCGCCGCGATGCGATGCGTGCGGCATCACGGAATTCTGCGCATATTTTACAGCGTTGGAAAAGGAGTAACTTCGATATACAGACCGTGCCCGTCCGTCGCGCTGGAATCATTTCTGTTCTGTTTCCATTCGACTGTTCTTTCGAATGTCATTGGTAAAAACAGCGGGCAGTATATGGTCTAAAGCCGGCATCCACGCCGAAGGGTGGTTCAGGATTTCGTATCTTCCCTTTCTCTGAATTATTGTCTTTTTCACCATTTGCGACCATGATTTTTCGATTCAGCAATGTGCTGCTTTCTGTTTTCGAATTGACTTTTTCCCATGTCTCGCTGCTTTGATACCACAACGAAGGAGATATCTGTTTGATAAAAAAATCATGAGCGGATTGTTTTGTACTTCTGAAATTCCCCGGGAAGGCTTTTAGAGCGACTTTGTTATCAGATTTTAATGGCGTAAAAAATTGTCGTTTTTCTGACAGATGAAAAAAACGGAATTTTCATTTTTTTTGCATAGTTTATATCCCAAAGGTGGATTTCTGTATTTTTAATCGGGAGGGGTGCATGAAAATGCCTTCTTTTTTCTATTATGTTTTTTTTGCAGTTCTAATTATGTCAGGAACAGTCCTGTCAGCTCCGCATGTAAACGATCGTTTTGAGCTTCTTCAGCCGGATGGATCACGAATGCCTGTTATCGTTAACGGGGATGAGTTCTATCAGCGGATCGAAGATCTGAACGGCCGTACTCTGGTGCGTGATGAAGAGGGATGGATCAGTTATGCCGCACTGAATACTGACAGTACGGAATTTGTTCCGGGTATGCGGTATACCGATACCGCTTTGCCTGTACCGCCGAATGCAGACCTGCATCTCAGGCTCAGGGATTCGGAAGTTCTTCGCCGGGTGAAACAGAGACAGGCTGAACTTAATGGAAAAAGCCGCGTGCAGCGCTTTAATGGAAAGACGAGAAAAGAGGTGGTGGGCGAAAAGAAAGGCCTGACGCTTCTGATTGACTTCAGTGACGAACCGGCTGCTGTAAGTCATGAGTATCTTGAAGAATTGATTAATGGTGATAATTTCGGTACGTACGGATCTGTTTCGGAGTATTTTTATGATATTTCCGGAGGGAAACTGGATTATAAAAATGTTGTCACGCAATATATCCGCGTATCCCGCCCCAAGAGTTACTATGATGATCCCAATACCAGTCGTGCCCGTGAGTTGATTGGTGAAGCCCTGGATACGCTCTATTACCGGGGGTTTGATTTTTCTCAGCTTACCATGAGCGGTAACGATATTGTGGCCATAAATACATTTTACGCCGGTGAACCTGATCATGGGTGGTCAAAAGGCTTGTGGCCCCATAAAAGCAGCTATCTGGGATGGACTTCCCCCGACGGACAAATCGGCAGCGGTCCCTATCAGATTACCAATGTCGGCTCACGGCCCACCATTGGAACATTCTGCCATGAAAACGGCCATATGCTTTTGGGGCAGCCGGATCTATATCCCTACAGCGGGGATAACAATTGGGTCGGCCGCTTATGCCTGATGGGTTCTGGCATGGGTTCAAATCCTGCTCCCATGAATCCCTGGTTCAGATATAAGAACGGCTGGGTGGAACTGACGAATCTTACGGATGTTGAAACGGGGACATTTACCATTGAAGCTCACGACATGGATAATACCTTCTATTATCAGAGCTCTCATGATGACAACCAGTATTACTTCTTCGTGAATGTTCAGAAGAACGGCCGGTGGTCTCAGCATGCCCGCGGCAGCGGTATGAAAGTATGGCGTGTCAATCTCAGCCAGGATGCCACTAACACCCAGTCGGAGTTGAACAATCCCCGGGCGGCGATACTCGGATATCCCTATAATAGCTATATGAGCAATCGTCCTGATATTGCCTTCAGTGCAAATACAACTCCTGCTGCGCGGTGGCATAATAACGTCGCTTCAAATATTGAATTACGTAATCTCAGTTCCTCCGGGCAGACCATGACCTTTGATATCGGTACGGGGGCAACCCTCTATGATTTGGGGCTTACTGCGGAAAACGGCAGTGTCGAAACTGATCCTGAAGGGTCTTCCTTTAAAGAGGATTCAGAGGTACAGTTAACTGCTCAGCCTGATTACGGGTATGAATTCAGTCACTGGAGCGGGGATCTCTCCGGCAGTGATAATCCTCAGACCCTTGTCATGGACGGGAATAAAAATATTACTGCCAATTTTGAAGCCGCAACGACCTATTCCCTGGATATAACCGCCCAAAAGGGTAGTGTCAGTATTCATCCTGATTACCCGGAGTATATTGCCGGTGAGGAAATCGAATTGCGTGTTCATCCTGATACGGGATATGTTTTTTCCGGCTGGGAGGGAGATATTACGAGCGATGAGAAATCTGTAACTCTCGTTATAGATGGAGACAAAAGTATTCAGGCCGGTTTTACGCCGCACGGCTACACCCCCATGGATGTATCACAGCTGTCTGTGGCGTCTTTTTCTTCTGAAGATGACTACATGGAAGGTCGTCCGGCAATAAATGTTCTTGATGAAGACAACTCAACCGTGTGGTTTACTCAGTGGGAGGAGCCTGCTGAAAAACACCCTCATGAAATTGTCCTTGAAATAGGCGCGGATGTAACCGTTGGCGGCTTGCGCTATACTCCCCGTCAGGACAGTGAGAACGGACGGATCAGCGAATATGAAGTATATGTCAGTGCAGATGGCCAGGACTGGGGTGATCCTGTGACAACAGGGTTCTTCACAAACAGTGTTGAACCGCAGGATGCGGCATACCTTCCGAGTCGCAATGATGTCTCCTATATTCGCCTTGTTGCCCTCTCCGAAGTAAATGGCGAGGTATGGACATCTATCGCTGATCTTGATGTCTTACATAATTCAAAAGTATCTGTATTCACAACGAAGGGGACTGTTGCCCCGCCAGCTCTTCACGGGTCTCTTGTGCAGATCTCTCAAAAGGAGCCCCTGTCTATACGGATCAGTGGTATTAACGGTCGCCTTCTGAAGTCCATGACTACGGAAGGACCTCAGACGATTGATCTCTCACGGATGGGTTTTTCTTCCGGTGTGTATGTACTTCAGATCCAGAGTGCCTCCGGCACAGCTATGCTGACTTCACAGTTTTATCTCAAGTAAGCGCCACACTGTTTTCTCAAAACCGGGTCGCCCTTTTCAGGGCGGCCTTTTTCGTACAGTATTTTTGTCAGGAACTGAGTCGGTGAAACCGAAATATTCCTTTCGGAGCGGATTCTGAGCTTATTCCTGAATTTCCGGTAGGCCCGGTGTCGCTGATCGTGCCCATGGAATCGGGCAAGGATGCTCGGTTGCGGCAATTGCCCTGTGGTGCAAAACGCTGTGAAAGAGATGGTCCATGGGTCTCTCTATCAGAAGCGGAAGAGTGGCGGCCTCCTCTGAAGGATATTCTGTTGTGCTTTTTTCTGCGTCGGCAATTTGTCACCGATGCTGTGGAATGAAATGGCGGGAGAAGGTATTCAATGGGAAACATCTTTGAGAGCCGCAGCATCTGTTTTTTTGTCCTGTTTTATAGTTCTCTGATTTCCTAAGTCTATACTAAATAATAAGATCAGTTCCGTTCGATTCGGGGTGGCACCCTTTCCTCATAACCTACTCAGTGT
>JBNJDQ010000036.1:0-19095 GCA_051745065.1 Fibrobacterota bacterium | reverse complement strand
TACGTGAGAATCAATCCGAAATGATCAGCCATAAGTCCCACCATAAGACTGACAAAGGCACTGACACCGAAATTGATTGTCATATAAATACTGTTAACGACCCGGGAACGGTGTGTTTTCGTACTGTTGACAATAGTCAGCAGCACCGGTCCAAAGGAAAAGATAGCAAACCCCGCCGTAAAAAGCAGCACCAGGGCAGCAGCATTTTCGACAAAGGTCAAAGCGAAAAGAGAGAACGCAGCCAGTCCGGTTACTGCAATAAGCAGGGGGCGCCGTCCGATTCTGTCGCTGAGTCGCCCCGAAAGGATCGTTCCCGCAGCACCGGCCGCCTGATACAGGGCAATACCCACACCGGCGTAAAACCACTGACTGTATCCGCGGCTTTTTAAATAGAGCGGCAGAAAAAGGGTGAGCGAGGTTTTGGCTCCGCCCCGAAAGAGATTGATTGCGCCGATACCGGCGAGGCGCTTAATAATGATTGCCCGCCCTTCCACGTCCATGGCAGAACGAGAGGATTCTCTACTGCCTTCGGGCATCTGCTCCCCTGCAATATGCAGACGTCCCCGAATGATATTCCACCAGATCAGGGCCGATGCCGTAAGGCCAAAGGGCAGTGTACCGAGGCTGCCTTTCAAACCATAACGGCTGATAAAGAACGTAATAAGCAGCGGTCCGATGGTGCGGGCAATCTCTCCGCCGAACATGTACCAACTCATTCCACTCCCGATTTTATCGCCGGCGTTATCTTTGACAGCGACGGGAGCGGGAATATGAAAAAGAGAGCTTGAGATACCCGCCGTAAAAAGCATAACGAGAACTGCACCGTAGGCCGGTGCAATCCCGAGAAGTCCCATCATAAGAGTTGTTAACAATGGCGAAATTACAAGAAATATCCGAAAAGGCGTATGCTCCAGAGCCAGGGCGATGAGAGGATTAAAGAGAGCCGGGACTTTGCGTATGACATCCATGGCACTGATCTCAATATTACTGAGGCCGAAGCGCTCTTTCAACAGAGGAATCAGAGACGGCAGGAAAGCGGAATACACATCATGGATTAAATGTACCACCGCAATGGCGTACACGGCACGGCGGTTTTTCATACCCTCAGCTCCCGGGTTCAGGATTCTTTTTAAAATGCTGTCAGAACATATAAGCCGCCCTTTCGGGCAGCTCAGAAATTACATATCAACCAATTGCTCTTCTGCCTGCGTCCATCCGCTGTCCCCGGCACGACGGTAGAAGCATGAACGGAACCCCTTATGACAGGCGGCACCGGTCTGCTCAATAAAAAAGAGCAGTGCATCACCGTCACAGTCGATACGCACCTCATGCACCTTCTGTACATGGCCGGAGGTTTCCCCCTTTGCCCATCGTTTTTTGCGACTGCGGCTCCAATACACCATGCGCCCTGTTTCAAGGGTCTCTTTCAGGGTTTCCCGATTCATCCATGCCTGCATCAGTACGCGACCATCCTGTACATCCTGTGCAATCGCACATACGAGGCCTGTATCATTAAACGTCACTGACTCAAGAAGAACTGCTGCATCTGATATCATGACCGTACCTGCCCATCACCTTCGACAATCCATTTATAGGTTGTCAAATCATTGACTCCCATGGGACCGCGGGCATGGAGTTTATCCGTGGAGATACCGATCTCACACCCCATACCGTATTCACCGCCGTCGGCAAAACGGGTGCTGGCATTCACCATAACCGAGGAAGAATCCACCAGCAGCTTAAAGCGATCTGCATCTTCCCGGGAGCCGGTTACAATCGCTTCGGTATGACCGGAGCTGTAGCGGTTAATATGCTTAATTGCTTCATCAAGAGAATCCACGGATTTGATTGAAACAGCCAGGGAAAGGTATTCCGTGTCCCAATCTTCAGCGGAGGCCCGTTTAATATCTTCGTGCATGGATTGAATATTGTCATCACCGTATATGGTTACACCTTCGTCAAGGAGCGCCCGAAGAATACGCTTCTGATCCGCCGCGGGAAGGCTGTTATGAATAAGAATGGTTTCAATGGAATTACAGACCCCCGGACGTTGAACCTTGCCGTTTACGGCAATTGCAGCAGCCATATCAACATCGGCAGAGGCAGAAATATACAGATGACAGACACCTTTGTAATGCTTGATAACGGGGATATGAGAGTTTTCGACGACCGTTTGAATCAGGCGCTCACCACCGCGGGGAATAATCAGATCAATATATTCTTTCTGTTTCAGCAGATACTGCACCGCCTGACGATCCGTGGTATCGATCAGCTGAACCGCCTTTTGAGGAAGGCCGGATTCATCAAGGGCCTCGGAAAAGAGACGGGCAAGAATAGTATTGGAGTAAAAAGCTTCTGATCCGCCGCGAAGAATAACTGCATTATTCGATTTCAGGCAGATTGCCGCGGCATCAACGGTTACATTGGGACGTGATTCATAAATAATACCGATCACACCGATGGGAACACGCACCTTTGAGATGGAAAGACCGTTCTCATGGGTCCGTTCATCATAGGAGGTTCCAAGGGGCGATTCCAGATCCGCAACGGTACGCACCCCGCCTATCATGGAATCTATAACGGTATCGGACAGAGTAAGTCGATCCAGCATGGCCGGGGACAGCCCCTTTTTTTCGCCTTTTTCAAGATCCTTCTTATTTTCCTTCTGAATCTCCCGGCGATGATTGTCGAGCTTCTCCGTCATTGCCAAAAGCGCATTTCGAACACTTTGCGGGGAAAGAGCACTCAGTTTTCGAGCCGCATCTTTTGCACCAATAGCGGTCTTGGTAATGTTTTCCTGTAAGATATCCATAGGGCTGTAACTCCTTCTCAGTTTCTCTGAATATAACTTATGCTGTCACGATCCAGAAAGGGGGTGTCTTCCCCTATCGGAAAAGAACCAGGCTTACGGCCATGACAGCCATACCGGAAATTAAACCGTAAATGGATAAGTGATGCTTACCGTATTTTTCTGCTGTGGGCAGCAGTTCATCCACAGAAATAAACACCATTATTCCCGCAACCGAGGCAAAAAGCATTCCAAAGACTGCATCATTCAGGTAGGGCATAAGGAAAAAATACGCAAGCAGGGCCCCAATCGGCTCTGAAAGCCCGGATACAGAAGAAAGAACAAAAGCTTTTTTACGGCTTCCCGTTGCATAGTACACGGGTACGGACACAGCTATCCCTTCGGGAATATTATGAATGGCTATCGCCACGGCAATACTGATCCCCAGTGCAGGGTCTTTCATGGCACTGGTGAAGGTGGCAATTCCTTCCGGAAAATTATGAATCCCGATGGCGAGGGCTGACATTACACCCATGCGCATGAGATGAGTTTTTTTGGCTTCGGAATTCATCTCCTCAACCATGTGCATCTCGTGGGGGTTTTCTGCAGAGGGAACAAGCTTATCGATCAGGGCAATCAAAAGCATTCCCGCAAAGAAGGCAATGGTTGTGTAGCGATACCCCAATGCATCATCATTGTAATAAGCGATAAGACTTTCCAGAGCCTTGGGAAAGATCTCAATCATGGAAACATAAATCATAACACCGGCGGAAAACCCAAGAGAGACCGTCAGAAAGGTGGTATTGGTTTTCTTTGCCATGAAGGCAATAACACTGCCGATAACGGTTGCCAACCCAGCAAAAAGGGTTATAACAAAGGCAAAAATCACATCTGAACTTTCGAACATTTTATCCTCTCCCGAAAAAGTATTGCGTACTGCAATGCAGCGGCATTATTTCAACTACAAATATCATCACCTAAAATATGTATTTTGCAATACATCTGCACTGAAGGATTTCGTAAAAGTCAAAAATGAATACCTGAAAGATGGGGCCGGAGCGACCATGATTCCCGCCCGGGGACTGCAGTGCTCGTGAGGGAGGAATCTGCGGAATAAAAAAAGAGGATCCACCTCTATGAGATGAACCCTCTGGCGGAGGACGTGAGACTCGAACTCACAAGCCTTACGGCGGCGGTTTTCAAGACCGCTGGATTACCAATTATCCTAGCCCTCCGAATTTGTGGTCATAATATACAATACGTCTTTTTGCAGGACAAGTCTTTTCTCAACTTTTCTATTGCTCCATATAAAAACCATCTGATTCTGTTTCATCCTGTACGGCAAAGGCTTCGCAATACCAAACTGCCGCACCGCCCTCGCATAGAACTATTCCTGAATATCAAAGTTTCCGTGAACTGCCTGCACATCATCAAGATCATCAAGAGCATCCCGGAAGGTAAGTACCTTCTCCGCAGCTTCACCGGAAACCTGTACATAATTTTCTGGAATCAGCTTCACATCACTGTCTTCAATACGATACCTATCGTAGAGCACATCATTGACATCGGAAAAACTCTGCGGATCTGTAAGGACAACAAAGAAATCCTCCTCCTTTATAATGTCCGCGGCCCCGGCTTCAAGAGCATCCTCCATGAGTGTATCTTCATCCACACCTTCCGCAGAAACCGTTACAACCCCCTGCCGATTAAACATCCACATAACCGAACCGTCGGTACCAAGATTTCCGCCGTATTTATTCACGGCATGGCGTACCTCGCTGACAGTACGGTTGACATTATCAGTGAGGCATTCAACTACAAAGGCAACACCTTCCGGCCCGTATGCCTCAAAGGTTTTTTCTTCGTACTGTACAGAGTCATCAGCACCGGTCCCCCGGGCTATTGCGCGGTCAACCGTATCATTGGGCATATTATTTGACTTGGCCTTGGTCAGGACCGTACGAAGACGGGGATTGGTATCGGGATCACCACCGCCCAGACGCGATGCTATGGTTATTTCACGGATGATCTTACCGAATATCTTCCCCCGCTTGGCATCCTGTGCCCCTTTACGATGCTTGATATTTGCCCATTTTGAATGTCCTGCCATATATCTCTTCTCCTTATTTCAACTTTGAAAGCTCAGTTTCAAGATCCACTTTCTGCACATCAATCGTCTGTTCCATAAAGGCGATACTGACATCTCTGAAATTTTGTGTCAAATCGCTGACATAAAATATATCATCGCTCCTGCGCTTTAAAGAGGCAATACCCCGCCTGTTCAGTATTTTCTCCACTTCTTTGGCTGTCCAGAGGGCAGAATCAATGACGGATACACGGCCTCCGGCCACGCGATGAATCGCCCGTGTCAAAAGCGGATAATGGGTACATCCCAGAATAACCGTATCAACACCGTAATCTATTACTTCATCCAGATACGATTCGATAACCGGCTCCACAAGAGGCCCTGTCAAAATATTCTCCTCCACAAAAGGGACAAGCAGAGGACAGGCCTTTTCAAAAACCGTTACAGCGGGATCAAGCTTCGTAAGAATTTCAGAATAACGCCGTGACGCCACGGTACCGCGGGTTCCGATGACGCCAATCCGTTTATTGGAAGAAAAGGTGATCCCTGCAGCTGAAGCCGGCTCAATTACGGACAATACCGCAATCCCTTTTCCGGCGCATTCACGAACAATATCCAGGGCCGTTGCAGAAATGGTATTACAGGCAATGACAAGCATTTTAACATTCTGCGACAGAAGATAGGTTGATATTTCACGGCTGAATTCCCGAACGGCGCTGCGGGAACGCCCGCCGTAGGGACAGCGAAGGGTATCACCAAAATAAATCAGCTGCTCACGGGGAAGAACACGCTGAACCGCACGGGCGACCGTAAGACCACCAAGGCCGGAATCAAATATACCAATCGGCCGTTGATCACTCATAGATACCCCCGTACTGTTTCATAAATCGAATTACCGCTCCACCAAGAGCCCGTGAAAAACGCCGCTGAAAGGCGGAGTCCTTCAGCAGTTTTTCTTCACGCGAATTGGAAATAAAGGCGCTTTCAACCAGAACAGCGGGCATTTCCGCACCGCGCAGAACATAGAAATTGGCCTGCCCAACTCCGGTATGAAGACGCCGCAGGGCATTCACATTCCGATCCAGAAACTCAACAGCCTGTATGGAAAGCTCCTGACTTTCTTTCAGATACTCGGCCCCAATCATATCCGAAAGGATTGAATTCACCACAGTGGTATCTTCACTCTCTTCGTATTCAATGACAGCATTTTCCTGGCGGGCTATCTCCCGATCCATTTCGGTTTCAGCCTCGGAAAGAAAATAGAGTTTAAAACCGTCGGCCTGTTTTTTGTTCGGCGATGCATTGGCATGTATTGACACAAAAAGATCCGCTCCGTGGGAATTCGCCATAGCAGTTCTCTCCATCAGAGGAATAAAGCGGTCATCATCACGGGTCATTTTAACGGTAATGCCGCTCATTTGGCTGAGATAGTCTTTGAGATGCAGGGAAAGAGCAAGAACAACATCCTTTTCCAGAGTGCTGTCCGGACCAATGGCCCCGGGATCCCGGCCGCCGTGCCCCGGATCGATGACAACAAGCCCCGTTACTTCGGGGTAGGCCCTGTCAAGCTCATCCCGACCGAGAAAAATCGTATCCTTCTTTCGGGTAAAAGAAAAGGAGGTTACCCGGTCAAAGGCATCAATAAGCTGGTCAAAGGCCATATATAGCGTACCCGAACGGAACCGAAAAAGCCTGTCACCTGAAATTGTATCCCTGCCGATAAAGGCACAATCTTTGTGAGGATCAAGGATCAGTGTGTCGCCGTCATCGGTCAACACAAAGCGCTCTCCCTCTTTTTTACTGTTCAGATAGAGACGCTGGGAAATCTCCATGGGTGAAACAAATGCACCGGCGGCAATCTTCATCTGGGAAATTGTATATACCCGGCCGCTTAAACCGACAAGATACGCCTCTGAACCGAACACCGCCGTAACACACAGCAGAATGATGCAGACATATTTCATGCCTACCGCCCCCGTTTCATAACAGCATCAAGTTTCTTACGATTCTCCTGATCCTTTATTTTCTGGCGTTTGTCGTATGATTTGCGGCCGCGGCACAGGCCGATCTTTACTTTTACCCACTGTTTTTTCAGGTAGATTTCCAGAGCTACCACAGTTAAGGGCTGTTTATTTGTCTGTTGAAAAAGATAAAGAATCTCTTTGCTGTGCAGCAGAAGTTTCCGCTCTCTGTTTTCGGAATGATTAAAGAGGTTGCCGTTTTCATACAGGCCGATATGAACATTCGTCAGATAGGCTTCGCCATGACGGAACTGGACAAATCCATCGGAGAGGTTCACCTTTCCTGCCCGAAGCGCCTTTACCTCAGTTCCGGTGAGCTCAATACCCGCTTCAAAGGTTTTCAAAACCTCATAATTATGGTAGGCCTTTCGGTTCTTGCTGATATTTCTGAATATTGACGGTTTATCGCCTTTTTTACTGTTTTTCTTAGCCATAGATCCTTTTCACAGTTTTATAAAAATCCGTTATATCCTCGTTTTATTCTGCTCCTGCCCTATAAAGCAAGCCTTCACATTCCATGTATCACCCCTTCCAATCCGAACAGAAACACCCCATCATGACGATCACGCCATGGCGTATTTCCGGTGCAGCCTATTCAACCAGGTCAAGTTCTGTTTCGTTACTGTGGTCCTGCCCGGATTCTTCCGATGAGTCCTTCTGAGAGGAATCATCGTTCTCATCAGAGGAGCCGGTATCCGCACGGTCATTAGCTTCATCCTCAGCAAAACGGCTAATATTAAAAGTCAGCCCCGCCCGCCATTCAAGGACCGTTGTTTCATCATAATCGACAAGCTCAAAGCCTGCATCCGACGTAAAGGCTCCGCTTGTGAGAGAAAAACCGAAGGACACCACATCAGTACTGCGCCCAAAGTCGCGTCCGGTACGAAGGGTCAGCCAATCAAGGGGGGACACTTCGATCCCCAGGGGCATAAAGACACGGTCTTCAATATGATCAGCAGCATCCTCTGTGGAATCATAGATATGATAATAGACAAGATCAACTGCGGGAGTAATCTGTACCCCCCGGGGATTGAAATCGTAACTCACACCGCCACGAAAGGTTACCGGCAGGTTTTCTCCCTCTTCCAGCCCGCTTTCATCGGTCAAAAAACCTGCAGTACGGCCGGTATTCAGGACGGAAGCACCAATCCGCAGACGTTCATCAGCCAGGGTCAACAAACCGCCGGCGTTAAATATAAAAGCCCGTGCGGAATACCCGTAAAACTGCTCGAAAGCGGCACCGAAACTCATGGCCCAGCGAAAATAATCATTGCGTCGCACCCCCGCTGTCAGGGATATGTCCGAACTCTGCCAGGATGAAAAGCGCGACGGCGCCTCGGTTTGGAGCTCTTCAGTAATACCGATGTCCTCAACAGTGTTGTTCAGAAAGGAGAGGCCGAAAAAGTATTCCTCCCAGGACCACCGAAATTCTCCTGCACTGAGGCGGGTGTCCTTAAAGCTGCTGTTCCCGGCAAAGAGGGATACCGTAAAAAGAGAGTCCCCGCCGTACAGAGCGGGATTTACAAATCTCGCATATCCCGTAGGCAAAGCGGTTCCCGCACCGCCCAGGGCCATACGCTGCGGACCTTCAGCATTCCTGATAAATTGAAATCCCGAACGGGAATACCACTCATCAGCACCGAACAGAAACATTGCAGAAGAAAGTATCATTAAAAAGCATAATCGTTTCATACCAGGTATCCTAAAAAAGGAGGGAGACATCCACACTGTGGTCGAAGCCGGCACCGGCCCCGCTTCCGCGAAAGGCATAGTCAACCAAAAGATCACTTCGGCCGATCCGTTCACGAAACACGTAGCCCGCCCCCGCCGTCAGGGAGGGACGATACTGCCGGGAATCACGCCCGCGGTCGAAGAGTTCGCCGTTTAAGAGAATATCCGCAACACCAAAGCGCAGAGAAAGATCACCGGCGAAATTCCAGTCTGCTCCAAGATCAATCAAAGCAAAGGGGTGGTCAGCAATGCCGCCGTGAAAAGCGTACACCTCAGCATCACTCATCAAAGTAAACTCCGTTACAGTACCGAGATTATGACGGGCAACCCCAAGGACTGCCTTTGTCCAGGCCCGGTCTTCAATCGTATAAAAAACACCGGACCCGCCATCCTCTGCGGACCAGCTTCGTGTCAGAAAAAGATCCCTGAGCCCTGCACTGATTGAATAATTTTCCAGCCCCGTATAAAGCAAAAAAACCGTTGCCCCGCTGAATCCGGAATAATCACGATTGGTGACAGTACCGCCTTCATAATCCGAAGGAAGCCGGTTAAAAGCCCACCCCGCAGCCAGTCCTGCAGAGAGTACTCCGCTCAAACGAAGGGAGATACTCCCGTCAAGAACAAGGGAAAAGCTCTCCCCTCCCGTAATCATATCACCGTTTTCATCCCGCAGGGAATCCAGACCGCCGGCTCTGCTGTAGCGGAAAAGTGCACCACCGCCCATGCCGCGCCGACGCATCGGAGCATCCCAGGAGAGATACGACTCATACCGGCCAAGGGGACGAATTCGATTACCGAGACTCAGACGACTCTGATCCAAAAGGGCGGAGGCCGCAGGATTCCAATGCGTCACGGCAACGCCGGGACGAGCACTGCCTGCACCACCCAGAGACGCAGCCGTCGCTCCCAGAGGGGCACGCAGAAGAGCATCACCGGTTCCGCCGGGACCTGCCCCCCACAGGGCCGTAGCAATACAGAAAAAGAGGCTAATTTTTTGCAACAACAACCGTGCCGAATGCACGTTCACCTCCTTCTTCTGTGGTGATTCGAAAGTAATACACGCCGGGGGAAACCATCTCTCCGCCGCGATTACTGCGGGTTCCGTCCCAACTGTCTTCGGCCGGGTTGGTACTGTGCTGGGCGCCGCCGGCGGGGCGGGCTTCTCTGTCCGTAATTGAACAGACATAATCCATATTGGCATCAAAGATATCAATACTCACCCGGTCGGCCCGGGAAAGCGAATAGGTAAATACGACCCGCCCGAAACGGTCATTGAGAATGGAAGGCTGGGCATACACCTCTTTGAGACCGCCGGAGATCGGTCTGTCCTGACGCTGGATATGAAACTGCGGGGTGGTCTCAAAGGCATCGGTATAAACAAGCCCACGGGATGTCGCCAATACCAGGCGCTTCTTTCCTTCGTGCAGAGACCAGTCCATATCGTACACCTGTGGATCCTTAATAACAAACTGCGTATCGACAAATCGTGCAAAGGCATTGCTCAGAGCCGGAAGACTATCCACCGAACCATTCGAAATCGTGGTAAAACGCATTGTATCTGTGAGCACCATAAGCGCCGAAGAACCGCACGCGTATGATTCAACATCCTCCGCAGGCAGTACGTTCTGCCCGTCTTTTGCAGAAATCCAGAGCGCTTCGGCGCTGTCTGTGGAAGTAGTATCCCCGCGAAGAGCGTAGTACATCGGTTCCCCCGCAGTCGGAGTAAGGCGCTCAATAATATCATATCCCGCCCGGGGAAGAATGTATTCCCATTGATTCTGTGGAGTGTGGTACCAGACTGTATCGGTAAATGTCGTTGCCCAAAGTGTATCAGCCTGCGCATTTACGGATAAAACCCGGCGCGAATCCCCTTCAACGGGAGGTATGGCGGAAAGCTCTTTGCCTGGCAACGTCTGCCCCCCGGGATGCATAACAGAATCCACACGAAGCCTGCCGGACCCGCGGGATACAGCCGCAATGCCGTGAGTATGGAGTGAAACATAAAATACGCTGTCACGAAAAGAGTTCTGTAGTCCATAGGCCGATGCTCCGGATCCGCTGAAAGAAAGAGAGCACCTCTGTGCAGAAACAGAAGGATCAAAGGGCTGATACATAAACGCTGCTTTTCGCTCATCCCGGTAGTCACGAACAAGAAACCCTGAATCTCCCACGGTAATACTCTGTGAACTCCAGGAAGAACCCGTTTTAGCGCCAAACCGCCCATACTCGGCAAAGGTGTCCCCCTGACCGCGCAACACCTGGCCGGAATCGGTGACACCGTATACGTGCCAGGCGGTATCATACCACGCACCGCCCTCAATGAAGACATTTGACTGCAGCTCCGCCCCGGTGACGGAAAGCACCAGAACCAAAAGACACAGGCTGCATCGGATACAGTGTTCAGCGGTTATCAATGACATCAACTCCTTCGGGGACAGTAAAAGAGAAATCCTCTGCCGTAATATCTGTACGGACTTCAATTTCTCCAAGAGTATACGTACTGATGTTTTTATCACGATCTGTCAGAACAATCTTTTTTACCGCCGTATCATCGGCGTTGCTGTAAATAACCACCCGGTCGTACTCTTTATCTCCGGAAGCGCTGTCATTTTCCGCAGTCCAGATGTATTTAAAACCGCGGCGTTCATCGCTTCGCTTGAATTCGTAGTCAGTAAACTGTTTTAATATGTTGGACGGATGCAGGGCGGGATCAAAATCCATGTAGTCCTGAATAACCACCTGATTATTCTCCTTACCGTACTGCCACACCGTTATGCCGTCGCTCACCCATCGACTGTCTCCGCTGATAAAACGAAAACTGTTGTGTTCTTCATCCACAAGAACGGAACCTTCCGTGGAACTGGTGGTCTCACGAATATCCCAGTAAATCTCCAGGTCATACGTAAAAAACACCGGCTGGGAAATATAGGGTTCAACCAGATGCTGAATATTTGCAGCAAGCAGAGAAGACACACCAATAAAGAGAGCACTCATCAATTTTACACATTTCATATTTCACCTCGCAAAGTATAAAATAATTTCAGCCGGGGGGATCATTCAAAACAAAATCCCCGATACCCAAGATTACCCCTTTCCCCGCTGTGTTATTGTATCTTTCTGAAAACAGGAGGGAATATACAAATTTCGTTTCTCTCCCAACACCGTAATACGATCAATGCTTTCGCACGAAGCAGACATAACAGGGATACCCCGGGAAAAGGACACTCCGGGCTTCTATCGCTTCGCTTCTGCCTCACGGCGGGATGCCCTGTACACCATGAATCCGGCCGTTACCACCAGGACACCACCCAAAAGGGTAAAAAGGGACGGTCTGTTCTGCCAAATTATGAGATCGATGAGGACGGCAAAGAGTATCCCCGTATAATTATAGATAGACACTTCCGACGCTTTACCCAATCGATATGCGTTAGTCAGAAACATCTGCCCCGCCCCCGCACTCACACCGATAATTAAAAGCGCTGCCCCTTCTCCTGCATCAGGCATTACACCGGCGGCAATGGTAAAAGGCAGCATGATAAGCACGGAAATGAGAGAGAAAAAGAAGACAATTGTTTCCGGTTTCTCATATTTTTTCAAGACACTCACAAAGATGTAGGCGCCCCCTGCCATGAGAGATGCAAGAAGCCCTGCACCCAAAGCAGCGTAATAGGATCCGCCCGTAGGAATAAAGCCGGGACGGATGATTAAAAGGGCGCCGGAGAAGGCAATGATCAGGGCGGCGGCTTTTGTTTTCGTCAGAGATTCCTTCAGAAAGAGCGCTGAAAGCAGGGCCACCCAAAAGGGAGAGAGACGAATAAAGATGGACGCTTCAGCAATGGTAAGGTACTGTATTGCATAAAAGATAAGAAACACTCCGCTCAACCCGCAGAATGAGCGTAACACAAGCAGAACAAAAGCTTTCCGCCCGCTTGCAAACAGGGAGGTTTTCTTTTTTGCAGCAATTCCCGCAGCCATAAAAAGAGAAACAAGATTTCGCACCAATACCTTTTCAAAAACCGGGATATCCGGAATCACCTTCACCGCGGTCTGCATTACTGCAAAGGAAAGGGATGCAAGGATCATAAAGATGACTGCCCGATCTCTGCCGGACATATCAGAGAGCAACATCGTCCTCCCCGAGCTTCCCGGCCTCCACCATGGCATCGATAAATTTATCAACCAGGGCCTCGTCGAACTGCGATCCCGCCCCGGCGCGCAGACGCTGCACAGCCTCACGATTTCCCAGGCTCTTGCGATAGGGACGATTGGATGTCATTGCTTCAAAGGCATCGGCAATATGCACAATTCGCGCACCCACGGGAATATTCCGTCCTTCAAGCCCTTCAGGATATCCCGTGCCGTCCTGATGTTCATGATGATAGAGAATAATCGGTTTCAGATCTTTCAAAAAAGGAACATCCTTGATAATATCGGCCCCAAGAGCCGGATGAGTTTTCATGAAACCGTTGTATTCTGAATCCGTAAGAGGTCCCGGCTTGTTCAGGATTACCCCGGGGATACCGATTTTCCCGATATCGTGGAGCAGACCGCCGTCTTTAATTACCTGCACCGTGTCTTCATCCATTCCCATGTACCGTGCCAGTATTTCTGAATAGAACATTACGTTTTCCGAATGACCATGAGTATAGGTATCCTTTGCATCCACGGCAATGGCCAGAGCCTTAATGGTACGGATATAATTCTCCTTGATATCATTGAAGAGCTTGGCATTGGTCAGGGCAATTCGTGTCTGGTTGACAATACCCCGCAAAAGCTTCACATTTTCATCAATATCCGGCCCTTTGGTACGCCACTTCAGGGTAATTGCACCAAACTCAAAATCCCCCCATATCAGGGGCAGGGTTTTGGTAAATTCAAAGGATTCGGGCGTCTCATCAATCTGTTCTTCACCGGAAATGGATTCCGTGGTAACCTGCAGAACCGAAGCCTTGTCACTTTGGGAATTATCATTATAGCAGGTAATAAGCTCGTCGATGATACGGTCTTTCAGGCGGGGACTCAGAAAGTACTTGCTCCAACTGTAGAGAACGGACCCACGTTTTTTACGGAACAGCACTCCGACATAATCCACATTAAAATAACTGCAGATGGTATCGACAAATGACTTTACAACATTTTCCGGATTGACAAGGCCAACAAATTTTTCTGCATAATCCGAGATAAAGTGAAGATCAGAGATGCGCTTGTTCAGAGTGTTGTAGAGTTCAACACTGCCCAAAGCGTTCCCAAGCTGCCCGGCCAGAATTTCCAGCAGACTCAGTTCAACCTTCCCGTGTTCACCATCATCCTCATCACGGGACATGCTCACCACGCCGCGGGGTTTTCCGTTGACCCGAATGGGAGAAACAATAGTAACCCCCCTCACCTGACGGGTAAAGGGGAGGTTCTGATAGGGGAAAGATTTTCCGTTATAGATGGCAATTGCCCTGTTTTTACGAAAGACCCATTTTGCAATGGGCCATTCTCCGTCATTACTGGGAATACGGGTAAACTCGGCACCATGGTATTCCCCCTGCACCCGTACGAGATTCAGATATCTGTTTTCCGTATCGCTGAGCATAATGTAGCCGCTGCCGGCACGCGTTGCATCACGGCAGGAGGAAAAAGCGATATCAAGAACTGTTTCATATTCCCTGGTACTGCTGAGTTTGTTTGATACAGAGTGAATGGATACCAGTTCCGAAAGGACGTTGGTACTCTTATACGTGTTGAGAACCTCCATGGTCTCATCAATTTTATCACTGAGAAGCGTGAGGGAAAAGGGTTTCACGATGTAATCCTGGGCACCGTTGTGAATTGCCTCAATCACCGTGTCAATATCGGGATCTCCCGTTGTAATAAGAACGGGGACAATTTTATCCCGCTGACGAACCAACTTGAGGAAATCCAGACCGGACATTCCCGGCATATTGAGATCCACAAGGATAAGGTCGGGATAATTATTATTCATAATATCCAAAGCGGATTCGCAATTATCAATAAGAAGGACATTATGCCCTTTCTTCTCCAGAAATCGTTTGACAGATGTGCCGAGCGTGGTGTCATCATCGATAACAATGAGTGTCATTTTTTCATCAATAGTCATAAGTCTACTCTGTCTTAATTCCGGTTCTTTTACCCTTTTTGCTGTAAACAGCCGTACCTCACAATATAATAAATTATTTTCCATGTGTATCGAAAATAAGTGAATCACAAGAGGTTCTCCCATGTTTTATGACAATATAACCCCCCTTGACAGGGCATGCAGCACCAAGATTATTCCCGAACTGGAGCTCATAGACAATCCCGTTTCATCACGGGGAATTATCAAAATTGTCTTTCCCGAATTCACCTGTGTATGCCCCAAGACAGGGTATCCGGACTTCGGATCAATTGAACTCTACTATCAACCGGATGCAAAAATCGTGGAACTGAAATCCTGGAAGCTCTTTCTTAACTCTTTCAGAATGGTCGGCACCTTTCATGAAACAGTCACGCAATTTATCTTTTCCACGGTGGAAGAAAAAATTGCTCCGAAATGGGCCATGGTTATTGGTGATTATTTCCCCCGGGGAAATGTGGATACCACCATCGTTCTGGAGACTGAGAGTCCCCGCCCCCTCAGTATGGATCCACTCCTGACCGGCAAAGCTCCGCACAGCCGATCATTCCATGGCTAAGCCCTGTTCTGTGCTGTTTCTTTTTCTGCTGCTTCTTTCCTCGTGCAGTCCGGAACAGTCCGGCTATGCTCACAGTTCCCGCGGTTTTTTCCGACTGAGTACGTATACGACGGTTCACCTGTATACACAAAAGCCGCTATCCCGAAAAGAAAGAAAACGCATATTTCAGGGCGCCGACTCTCTTCTTGCAGACTGGGACCGTCGCTATTCCCCGGGCAGCAGCAATTCCGTGCCGGCCCGAATCAATGCCGCCGAAGGGGATACCCTCACCCTTGCACCGTCAACATACGACATGATTACTCAGGCAAAAAAATACGCCCCGCTTACAGAGGGAAAGTTTGATCTGACCCTGCTTCCCCTGAAAGAATTCTGGCATCCTTCCCGCGCAGAGCAGAAAACCCCGTTTCTGCAGGGGGAAAAAACCGCCCGCTCCGTGCAACAGCTGATGAAACATACGGGCATGGACAAAATCACCTGTATCGACTCCAACAGGATTATTCGCGAACACGACTCTCTCAGACTCGATCTGGGGGGAGTGGTTAAATCCTTTGTCATTGCCGACCTCGCCCGCTATCTTTCCAGCCGGGGAATCTCCCATTTTCTCATTGCTGCTGGCGGTGATATCCACTGCCGCGGCGGAAAACCCGACGGAACACCATTTACCGTAGGTGTACAGGCTCCCCGCCCGAGCTCGGGAAACTATCTGGATACCCTGCAGATAAAGTCGGGTTCCATCGTTACCAGCGGCGATTACGAGCGATGCCGTTTTGACGGCGACAGCAACAGGATCCACCACATCATCGATCCGCACTCGGGCTATCCTGCAACACAAAACCAAAGCGTTACCATTATCGGGCAGGATCCGGTGCGCACCGATATTCTTTCCACAGGTTTTTTTTCTCTCTCTGCCGAAACCATCCTCAACAGGGTTGAAGCAGATCCGCATATTGCCGCCATCATTGTGGACAGTACCGGCAGACGCCTACGCAGCACGGGGGTACCGGCATATCAAGGGGAGGCACAGCGGTGAAAATCCTTTTTATATGTACGGGAAACATCTGTCGCAGTCCCTTCGCAGAGGGCTATGCCGCCGCACATTTCGGAAACAGAGGCACAGAATTTCTCTCCCGGGGGATTGCCGATCTGACAAACCGTCCCGTTCCCCCCGCGGGAATACGGATTGGCCGCACCTTCTCCGTGGATTTACGCGGACACCGGGCGCAGTGTGTTGATCGAAAGGTTCTGGAGGCCGCTGATATGATACTGGTAATGGAGCAACGGCATGCGGATTATCTGCGCCACCGCTTTCCTCTGCCGGGCATTGCCGCACGCATTCATCTGCTGCGTACCTGCGGCAGGAAATTTGTTCTGCGCAAAAGCATCCCCGACCCGCACGGCAAAAGTGACCGGGCCTTTTTGCGCTCCTACAAAATAATAACAAAGAAACTTGACCGCCTTCTCCCCCAAATTCTGTAATCTTTAACAGGTATGGCCGCCATGAATGAAACAAACCACAGTATTTCTGAACTTTTTTCTCTCATTTCAGCATGTCCGACCCCCGCTCATGCAGTAAGCCATATCGGAAAACGCCTGAAAAATGCCGGTTTTTTACGCCTGGATGCGCGCGGGAGCTGGAATCTCTCAGAAGAGACAGCTTTCTATTCGGTCGAAAACAGCAGCTGTCTCTTTGCCTTTCACCCCGGTGACGGATGTCGCCTGGAAGACGGCCTGCGTATTTTCTGTGCTCATACAGATGCTCCGGGCTTTCGCGTCAAACCGCAGGGCCTGCTTGCCCAATCCGGCGGGCTTCAGCAGCTGAACACCGAAGTGTACGGTGGAGCAATTCTTCGCAGCTGGCTTGACCGGCCTCTCACCCTTGCCGGCCGCGTATTCATTGATGACGGTAAACTGCGGGAACAGCTCATCCATATCGATCGCCCGCTCTGCACCATTCCGGAAGTGGCGATTCATCTGAATAAAACCGTGAACGACGGCCAGGAAATTAAACGGCAAAGCCATGTTCTGCCCCTCATGGAAAGTGCGCTGCACGAATCCACCGGCGGAAAGATCCAGGATCTTCTTGCAGCAGAATGTGCCTGCAGTCCCGAAGAGATTCTTTCAGCAGATCTTCATGTAATCCCCTGTGAAGAAGGCACCCGATTCGGTCGGGAGCAGCGTTTAATTTCAGCACCGCGCCTGGATGATTTCGCCATGATCCACACCGGTTTACGTGCCTTTGAATCCGCACAGAACAGTGCACCGACCCTGCTGTGTCTCTTTGACAATGAAGAAGTGGGCAGCAAAACCGCGCAGGGAGCCGACTCAGCCCTTCTGCCGGATTTTCTTGCACGTCTGGTACACACCCTGGGAAAACCGCAGGAAACGTACCATCAAATGCGGGCAAACTCATTTATGATTTCTGCAGACATGGCCCACGCACTCCACCCGGCCCACGTGGAAAAACATGATCCCCGCCTTCAACCGCAGATCAACGGCGGACCGGTAATCAAATACAACGCCAATGCAAAATACACCACCGATGCAGCAGCAGCGGCACGCTTCAAACAGCTCTGCCGTACGGGGAATGTCCCGGTCCAGGAATATGCAAACCGCTCTGACATGCCCGGGGGATCAACTCTGGGAAACCTTTTGACAACCCATTTCCCCGTTTCCGCCGTGGATATGGGCAATCCCCTTCTTGCCATGCATGCAGTGCGGGAAGTCTGCGGTGTGGATGATCTGGCGTACGCAGAGCGGGTTTTCAGGGCTCATTTTGAACACAGAGACTGAAGACTGTACCACCCCAATACCCATCGTTGCCACGAGCCACACCTTTTCGGGCTGGTCAACATCATCTGTCAAAGGCCGGAATTTTCTTCAGATTGACACGGATTTAGAATTAAGCAAAGAAGTGATTTCGTGCAGAGATCAGAAAACCACTTTGCAGGAATGAGTACCGCCCCCACAGGAGGCGGTGTAATTTCTTACTGATTACTTCTCTTAAAATTGATTCCCACGGAAAGATTTTCCGTAAAACGAAGATCACTATCAATATTTCTGTCATAAAGCATCTGCATGGTAAAGCGCACATGCAGGAAACTGTTGATATTAAAATTGACCGTGTTATCCCAGGTCAAATCGGGATATTTCCAGTCTTCATCACCTTCATCAGAAGAACTGGCCAGTGCAGCATACAGAAAGAACTCACTGCGGTAATCGATCATATCCCCACGAAAGGAGCCGTCGTATTTCGCCGCCAGTTCAAGGCCGGCATCATTGGTGAGCACATCATCATAGGTGCCGTCATCCTGCAGGGAGAGTCGCTCGTAGAGCTGTTTAAAACCGCCACCGAAACGCCCTGTGAGACTGCTGTTCTCTTCTGAAATAATCCTGCGTGACAAACCAAAGCTCTCCGTTACTTCCAGGGGATTAATATGGAGATCATACTGCGGATCCACAAGTTCTGCATCCTCTTCAACGGGAGCAGCCTCATCAAGAAACTGCGATCGTGCCTTCACTGCCGCGTAGGGCTCAAGATACTTCTCAATATCAAATAACAGAATCGATTCGTATTCAATATTATCCGTGGACTTGCGAAACTTCTGCCAGCTGTCGTCATCATTCTGAAACCGGCTCTGCCCGAAGGCAAGCTTCAGGGTATTTTCATTACGCAGAAGGTCATTGAGATCGGCATCAGCATCGGCGATAATATCAATTATCCAGGAAATGGCGCCAAGCTCATTTCCGTCCCAGTTGTCAGAATAATAGGACTGGGAAAGATTCAGGCTG
>JBNJDQ010000035.1:0-19212 GCA_051745065.1 Fibrobacterota bacterium | reverse complement strand
CATGGTCAAGAAGAAGTGAGCGCAGGAAAAACCACATCACCCTGTCTCACTGAGAAGGTGTAAAAGAAGCAAAGAAGAATCCTGTATTCCTGCAAAAATCGTCAGACACGCACCGCAGGGGATCCATTATTTTATAGAGAGTGAACCCCCGACCCACCGGAGAAGCGATGGCCCCCAGGGATCTGGATTTTGACAAAAACACGCTCAGGATTCTCTACAATGTTTCCCGCGAACTGAGTTCAGGCGGCGACCTGTCCCGGATCCTTGACAGTGTCATCGGTGTTTTGGAGAAGGATGCGCACATGCAGCGGGGCACCATCGCTCTGCTCAAGCCCTCCGGACGGGAACTCGCCATCGACATCAGCCGGGGCCTGTCCGATGAAGAACGCGCCCGGGGCTGGTACACCGTTGGTGAAGGAATCATGGGCCGCGTAATTGAAACGGGCACCTCCCTTGCAGTGCCCCGCATCTCCGAGGAACCGGATTTTCTGGATAAAACCGGCGCCCGCCGGGGCGCATCTCTGCATAATCTCTCCTTTCTCTGTGTGCCCATCAGGGCGGGGGACCGCTCCATCGGCACACTCTCCTGCGACACACCGGTACGCTCCCGCGAAGCGACCCGGCGCTCCGACCTTTTTCTGCTGGAAGCCGTGGCCGATCTCATCGGACGGGTGGTGCAGGCCCGGCAGAAACAGAAAGCCGCCGTGGAAGCCCTCAAGCGGGAGAACAAAGAGCTGAAGGAGCATCTTTCCGATCTGGAGGACACGGGCAAATCAGACAGCATAATCGGTAACAGCGGGGCCATGCGCGCCATGTACGCACAGATTGCGCAGGTCGCTCCCCTGGACACTCTCGTGCTGATACGGGGAGAAACGGGAACCGGCAAAGAGCTGGTGGCCCGAACCATTCATGAGAAAAGCGCCCGCCCGCGGGAGAAGTTTGTCGCCGTCAACTGTGCAGCCATTCCCGAATCTCTGCTGGAAAGCGAACTCTTCGGCCACACGTCGGGCTCCTTCACCGGAGCACAGGGTGCGCGCAGCGGTTTTTTTGAAGAGGCCGAAGGAGGAACCCTCTTTCTGGACGAGATCGGCGATATGAGTTCCAGCGCCCAAACCCGGCTTCTGCGGGTGATTCAGGAGAAAGAAATGTACAAGGTGGGCTCATCGCGGCCCAGAAAGATTGACGTCCGTCTGGTATGCGCCACGAACCGCAATCTTGAAGAGGCCATGAAAGAAGGATCCTTCCGGGAGGATCTCTACTACCGGATCAATGTGATGTCCCTTTTTATTCCTCCCCTGCGTGAACGGGGAGCGGATATCGTCCTTCTGGCGGATTACTTTACGGAGAAATACGCCCGACGCCACGGCAAAAACATCACCCGCCTGAGCACGCCGGCCATCGAGATGCTCTCCGCCTATCACTGGCCCGGCAATGTCCGGGAACTGGAAAACGTCATCGAACGGGCGGTTATTCTCTCCCTGACTGCCGTGATCGAGGGCCATGATCTGCCCCCGAGCCTGCAGATGAAGGACCGCGCGGCTGTTTCCGACACGGAACCGGGCCTTGCGGAGAAAGTGGAAATCTACGAAAAGGAACTGATCATCGATGCCCTCAAGGATGCCCGGGGCAGGCAGTCCGAAGCTGCGCGGATTCTGCATACAACCAAACGGATTATTCAATACAAAATCAGCAAATACAGTATCGACTACAAAAAATTCCGCTCCCGGGGAATGTAACCTCTCCGCACCGCATAAACGATACGATAACGTATCACAAAAACAAATAAATACATTATTGTATCACAGATGGCCTGTATATTTCCGTAAAGACGAAGGCATACGAAAACCACAGAAGAGACTTACATTTACTGAAGGGTTCTCTCAGAGAGGGATTTCAGCACATTTCGATCTGCCCGGACCGATAAAAATGATCTGCAGAACAGATACATTCCATTTCTGGCACAGCCTTTGCGAAAGATCAGGCAAAGAAGTTTGATTTCTCAAAAAGGAGCTGTATAAATGTATGTACGAAATGAGGCCGTCGCGGCCATCGCAGAACGAAAGTCTGAAAATCGTCCCTTTGACGGAAGCGGATCTGTTATCGAAGAATACGGGCGTGATGTTTTTAATCTGAAAACCATGAAGAGTGTTCTTTCGCGGGATGTGGTAAAATCCCTGATGCGCACCATTCAGGGTGGCGCTCCTCTGGATCCTGCCATAACCGACGAAGTGGCCACGGCCATGAAAAACTGGGCAGTCAGCCGCGGAGCAACCCATTTCACCCACTGGTTTCAGCCCATGACGGGGTCCACTGCGGAAAAACACGACTCCTTTATCGAACCGGACGGACTCGGCGGAGTGATGATGAACTTCTCCGGAAAGAATCTTGTCCAGGGCGAACCGGATGCATCCAGCTTTCCCTCCGGCGGAATCCGCGAAACATTTGAAGCCCGGGGCTACACCGCCTGGGACCCCACCAGTCCGGCATTCATTAACCGCAACAGAGAGGGGGCAACCCTCTGCATTCCCACGGCATTCTGCTCCTACACCGGGGAAGCCCTGGATAAAAAGACCCCTCTCCTGCGTTCCATGCAGGCCGTATCAACACAGGCCAAACGGGTGCTTTCATTCTTCCGCGATGTGGGAGAAAACGATGTGATCCGCACAACCCTCGGGGCGGAACAGGAATATTTTCTTGTGGACAAGCATTTCTACTATGCCCGGGAGGATCTTCTGCAGACCGGACGTACACTCTTCGGCCGTCTGCCGGCAAAGAATCAGCAGATGGATGATCACTATTTCGGTTCAATCAAAAGCCGGGTGATCGATTTCATGGCCGAACTGGACCGCGAACTCTGGCGTCTGGGCATTCCTGCAAAAACCCGTCATAACGAAGTTGCCCCGGCACAGTTTGAACTGGCAGCACAGTTTGAGGAAGCAAACATCGCCGTGGATCACAACATGATGGTCATGGAAACCCTGCACCGGGTCAGCGACCGTCACGGATTCGTCTGCCTCCTGCACGAAAAGCCCTTTGCCGGCATTAACGGATCGGGCAAACATAATAACTGGTCCCTTTCATGGAATGGCGAAAATCTGCTGGAGCCGGGCAGGGACACGCACCGAAATCTGCAGTTTCTGACCTTTCTCTGCGCCATCATTCAGGCCGTGGATACCCACGCTGATCTTCTGCGTATTGCCGTGGGATCCGCCGGCAACGACCACCGCATGGGTGCCAACGAAGCTCCGCCGGCGATCATCTCCATGTTTCTGGGATCTCAGCTGACTGACGTGATCGAGCAGCTTGAAAAGGAAAATCTGGTGTCCACAAAACAGGGAGGAACCATGAATATCGGTGCGGCAATTCTGCCCCGACTCCCCATGGACGCCACAGACCGCAATCGGACAAGCCCCTTTGCATTTACGGGAAATAAATTTGAGTTTCGCGCCGTGGGCTCATCCCATTCCTGTGCCGGAGCCAATATCACCCTCAACACCATTGTAGCCGAAGCCCTTGATCAGCTGGCCACCCGTATGGAAACCATATCCGGGGATAATTTCGAAGCGGGTCTTCAGAAGATTCTGGCGGATGTGCTGAAAAGCCATAAGCGTATTATCTTCAACGGCGACAACTACTCTGATGAGTGGACGCAGGAAGCAGCACGCCGGGGCCTGCTGAATCTCAGAACAACCCCGGAAGCCCTTCCTGCCCTGACGACAGAGAAGAACCGAGCTCTCTTCAGTATGTACGGCGTAATGAATGAACGGGAGCTGGAATCGCGCCTGGAAATCTTTACGGAAGAGTACGATCATACCATTGATATTGAGGCAAAAATCGCCCTGGAAATCGGCCGGACAAAGATTCTCCCCGCCGCAGCGGCGCAGCTTGAACAGTACGCGGCCACCCTTTCCGCCCTGCATGAGGTAAAAAGCGCCGGAACCGCGGCAATACAGGGAGAACTGGATACACTCGGAACGCTGACAGACAGGCTGTATGACGCGCTGAATGAGCTGTCATCCGCCCTGGATGCCGGCAGATCAGCAGCAACCATTACAGCAATGGAAGCCCTGCGAACAGTGGTTGATTCCCTGGAAGACTGTATTGACGACAGCTCCTGGCCTCTGCCCAAGTATCGGGAAATGCTTTTTGTTATGTAATCTGTACCGGGGCGATTCCGCGGAGTTGCCCCCGGCTTCTTACCCAATCATCTGAGAACACGCACCGCAGCAGAGAGAGCAGGCAGGATTGCCACAGAAGAGGTGAATTTAATATTCTGCGGCGTAGAAAAACCTGCGTAAGAGATGCGGCGTACCGAAAAAAGGCGGATTTTCCCGACAGTATCAGAGAGACAGGCCGGTTCCCCGCATGACTGTCCGCAGAGAGTGGCGGCAGGCTGCGCCGGAAAATCTCAAAAAAGTTTGCCTTTTGCCCCGGACGTCATCTATTTTTCGGACGGAAAATTATGGTATTAAGGAGATATAGATGTTTTCAATTGTGGAACAGGCCGGTTTTCAGTACAAGGTAGCTGAGGGCGACACCGTTGAGGTTCCGCTTATTGATGCCAAAGAGGGTGATGAAATAACTCTTGAAAGAGTCCTTCTTGTTTCTGACGATTCCGGAAACAAGATCGGAACACCCACTGTTGACGGAGCTGAAGTAAAAGCGGAAGTTGTCGAACATGGCAAAGATAAGAAGGTACTTGTAATTAAACGCAAACGCCGGAAAGATTACAAGCGGAAAAACGGGCACAGACAGGGCTACACCAAAGTTAAAATTAAATCAATCAACTATTAAATCCGGAGCGTAACGAATGGCACATAAGAAAGGTCAGGGCAGTTCCAGTAATGGACGCGACAGTAATCCCAAAATGCTCGGTGTCAAAACCTACGGCGGCGAGTCAGTGACAGCAGGCAGCATCATTATCCGTCAGCGCGGAACCAAAATTCATGCCGGTCAGAATGTGGGAAGAGGAAACGATGATACCCTTTTTGCAAAGATCGACGGACAGGTTCAGTTCCGTACCCGCGGCGGTAAACGCAAGTTTGTCAGTGTTTTTCCCGCGTAAGGGTCGAACCATGCCGAATCTCACGGGAGCCTCTTCAATGCGGCTCCCTTTTTTTATCTGAGAAACCTTACCCGATGATCTATGAACACCCTGCGCAGCGTTAGACACTCTCCGGCCCGGTCCTGCAGCCTCTGCCGGTACCGCTTCTGCACAGATCAGGAATAAAAACCATGGAACTACCCTACAGAACATACCGCCGGCATCTGCGCGAGACCTTCGGCCACCCGGTTATCAAGGTTCCCCTGAATGCAGGCTTTTCCTGCCCCAATAAAGAGAACGGCCGGGGAGGGTGCACCTTCTGCGACAACAGCGCCTTCAGCCCCGTTCATAATCTGAGTGCCACAGCAGTACTGGAACAATTCCGCCGCCGGAATGCACAGCAGAACAGAAAACCCCGCACCGGCTATATCCCCTATTTTCAGCCCAATACCAACACCTATGCCCCTGTTCGGATATTACAGAATATCTATGAACCGCTCCTGCGGGAACCCCATGTGGTCGGCCTTGCCGTGGGCACCCGTCCGGATGCCCTGAATGATGAGATCTGCGATTACCTTGCGGATATTGCCCAGCGGACACATCTTACCGTGGAGCTGGGCCTGCAGAGCAGCAGGGACGCAACTCTGCAGCGTATCCGCCGTGGACACAGCTTTGCTGATTTTGCCGATGCTGTGCAGCGCCTTGCCCGGCGCAGCATCGAAGTGGTCACCCATGTCATGATCGGTCTGCCCGGCGAAACACATGAGCACTGGCTGCAGACAGTCCGGGATATTTCCGCCCTCCCCGTGCAGGGCGTCAAATTTCATCAGCTTATGGTGATTGCCGGAACAGAAATCGAAGCCGCCTGGTACCGCGGGGAAGTCCAGCCTCTGTCCCGGGAGGAATACGCCCCGATCCTCGGCGCCTGTATCGAACTGACCCGCCCGGACATCGTGATCCACCGGATCATGGCAGATACCCCTCCGCAGCAGGGCATACTCCGTGCTCCCGCATGGAGCAGCGATAAACAGCGCTCCCTTGCATATCTGCAGAAATGGATTTGTGATAATGATATTAGACAGGGCGCCGGTTTATAATTATATTTCACAGAAATACTCATATTTGAGAGGATTAATGAAAGAAAACAAAAAGAAATGGCTGCTCTTCGGCATACTTGCCCTGAGTGCCTTTCTTCTGGATATTATCACCAAGCAGATTGCGTTGAAGAACATCCCCCCCTCCGCAGAGATCCCCGTTCTCGGCGACTGGTTCTCCTGGACCCTGGTCTACAATCCCGGCGCCCTCTGGAGCATCGATCCCTCGCGGCTGATTCCCTTTCTGCCCTCCCATCTCTTTTTCCTGATTTTCGGCGCCCTTGCTCTGATCATTCTCCTGCGCTTTGTGCAGCACCTCAACCGCACAGACCATCCCTGGATGTTCTTCGGCTGCGCCAGTGTAGCCGGCGGCGCCCTGGGCAATCTTCTTGACCGGATTATCCAGGAAAAGGGCGTTGTGGACTTCATCAAGGTCGACTTCGGGTTCCCTCCCTTTGACCCCTGGCCCATATTCAATGCAGCGGACATATTTCTCTCCGTGGGGATCGGCATGATCATTCTCGGTACAATTCTCGGCGAAGACAAAGAAAACACTCCCCCGGAGGCCGACAAGTGAGCGTAGCAATAACCGTGGACCACAGAGATGCGGAAACCCGCCTGGATATTTATCTGTCACACCACATGTCCGAAGTCTCGCGAACCCGTATCCAGCGGGCACTCAAAGATGGCCGGGTGGAAGTCAATGGCGGCCTGAGCAAGAAGAACTACCTCCTGCGCGGCGGAGATACAATCGAAATCCATGATGAATCACTGCTGGAACCACCCAAAGAAGTGGAGGTTGTCCCGCAGGATCTGCCCCTGGATATTATTTACGAAGACGACCACCTCCTGGTGCTCAATAAGCCCGCCGGCCTGGTGGTCCATCCGGGAAACGGCAACCCTGACGGCACCCTGCTCAACGGCATCTATTATTATCTTCGTGATATTCCCGGCACCCCACTTCTGGTACATCGCCTTGACAAAAACACCAGCGGAATTATCATTGCCGCAAAGAATGAACAGGCCCACGGGAAGATGAGTACCCTCTTTATGCAGCGGAAGGTGTACAAGGGATATCTCGGTTTTGCCATCGGACGGTATCCGGAAAAAAACGGCCGGATCAATGCGCCCCTGGGCCGAAGCAAATCCAGCCCCATTAAGCGAACAGTGCGCGCTGACGGCCGTCCCTCCGTAACAGACTACCTTCTTTTGCGCTACCGCTGCGGCATCTCTGCCCTGGCCTATCGCATTCATACGGGGCGCACGCACCAGATTCGGGTACACTCGGCCTACTCCGGCTTTCCCCTGGTTATGGACAATCTCTACCTCGGGGACAAGCGAAAGGTCAAACTGCTGGAGCCCATGGAGCGCCCCTTTGCATACCGCATTTATGCAAAGTTCAAGCGCCACGCTCTGCACTCCCGCTATATCGCCTTTGACTCACCCTTTACAGGGCAACGCACGTCATTTACGGCTCCTCTGCCGGCGGATTTCCGCAAGGCCTGCGAGGCAATCGATCTTTCAGACGAGGATCTTGCCGTATTTGAAACCGAAAATATGGACTCAATTAATTATTAGGACGGTATCATGAATCTACTGAAGAACAAACTGCTGCGCAATATTATTATTTCCCTGGCCATACTTGCCGCAGTCATAACAGGACTGTATGCCTGGTACGGCGGCTGGAACTCCGTTGAATTCTCACAAAAAGTTACAGACAGCTTTATTCTGGTCCCACGCACCTTTGCCGGAGCCAACCCCTACAAACAGGCGGAACCCGCCCTGGACTCATTGCGTAAAAGCCTGACGCAGGCCGGTGTTGACAGCACCGCCCCCGTGGTGAGCCTCTTCTACCCGCCCCGCTCCGAAGAAGATACCCTTCTGCGCTACATGGCGGGCTTTGTAATCTCCGGGGACGAAAAGAACAGTCTCGACTCCCTCGATGCCGTGAAGGTTCCCGCTCTTTCCGCTGAAGAGGCACGCATGAAGTACAAGGGATATCTCTCCATTGTTATCGGCCTTATGAAGATGAATAAGGCCCTGGTGGAACGGGAGCAGGCCCGTCCTCAGCGCCCGGTCATGACGCAGGTCAACTATCGGGACGGCTATATCAGCTACGCCTACCTCTCACGGGAAGGCCAAACACGGGCGGAGGCTCTCTGGAGCGAAGCCGCAGGAACGCAGGGGGAAGAAAAAAAGGGTGAACAAAACGCTCCGCTCCCGAAGCAGACGGCGGCAACACAGGACACTCTTGCTGATACGACCGCGCAGAAAGAATGAGCTCCGTACCGCAGAAACCGCGCTCCCTTCTCAGAAAGGTACTGCGCCATCCCTTTGGGAGAGCAGGGGGCGGTATTCTGCTGCTTCTGTACACCATCATGCTGTTTTCCGGATTCATCGCCCCGTACACACCGGGCAGTGAAGTTCGCGACCATTCCTATGCACCGCCCACACGGCTGCATTTTTTCGATACCGAAGGCAGGTTCCGGCTCCGGCCCGTGTTCTACAATTATCAAACCACGCGGGACCGCTACCAGCGCAAGGTCTACCGCGAAGATACGACCCGTCAGTTCAGTCTTACCCTCTTTCCACGGGGTGAAGCGTATAAACTATTCGGCCTTATTCCCATGAACCGCCACCTGTTCGGTGCCAGCGATTCTGCGGGGCGCGTCTATCTGTTCGGTGCCGACGCCCGGGGCCGGGATCTTTTCAGCCGCATAATCTACGGTTCACGGGTCTCCCTGACCATCGGGTTTATCGGCGTGCTGTTCAGCACACTTATAGCCGTGGTGATCGGAGGAATCGCCGGATATTTCGGCGGAACTGCAGATTCCGTTCTTATGCGCATCTGCGAAGTGGTCATGATGATTCCCAGCTTCTACCTACTTTTGGGACTGCACTCGATTTTTCCGGCGGATATGTCCTCCATACAACTGTATTTCATGATCATCTTTATCCTCAGCTTCATCGGCTGGGCCGGTATGGCCAGAGTACTGCGGGGCATGACCCGCTCCATCAGAGAACAGGAGTTCATTCAGGCGGAGGAATCCATCGGTCAGCGCCGTTCCATAATTATCCTGCGCCATATTATCCCGCAGACTTTCTCATATCTTGTTGTAACTCTTACAATCACGATTCCGGCATATATTATCTTTGAGAGCAGTCTCAGCTTTATCGGCCTGGGCATCCATGACCCGCAGACCAGCTGGGGAAGTCTGCTCTCCGACGCCATGAATATTCCGGATATTCAGCTGCATCCCTGGATACTTATTCCGGGCATCTTCATATTTATAACCGTTATGGCCTTTAATTTTCTCGGTGATGCTTTGCGTGATGTTCTCGACCCGCGCAATCAGTTCAGCCAGTAGGAGAAAAACCTTGCAGTACAGGCGTAAAGAGTATATATATTAGAATCAAAACCTATTTGTACTATTCATTTTTTCCAAGGATAAAATCCATGAAAAAACTGCTTTCAATTCTCGTAATCAGTGCAGCCGTCATTGTGGCTGTGCTTCTCTTCAGACAGGTCGGTCCCGTTGCACCCACGGCGGATCTGCCGGCATTTATCCCTGCCCAGACACAGGTCCTGTGCAAAGCGGGATCCATTGCAAACCTGCGCGACATCATGAAAGTCGATGCTGAAAGCAATACCGTTCTCGGAACGTATCCCCTTGCCCCTGCTGCGGAAAGCGCACAGGAAACCTTTGGCATTGATTTGACCGATGTTGCGGCCCTGGCCGATGCCGGTGTCGATACTGCCGGGTCCCTCTATTTTCTTTCCACGAACCTCTCAATGACGGTCGACTCTTCATCCTGGGGAACATCCCCCGCGCTGAAGGGCAGTTTTTCCTTTATCGCCCCTCTTAAAAACAGCGGAGACCAGGCAGAGATAACAAAAACCCTGATTGATATTATGCGCGAGGAAGATGCCGATATAAAAGTTAAAGAGGGCATACTGTACTCCGGGGACGAAGAGAGCTCGTTCATCTTCGGCCAGGTTGACTCCCTTCTCGTAATAACCATTGGCGTTGAAGGTGTCGATCCCCAAAAGGAGTTCGACCTTGTCACTGCAGGTACGGAGTCCATACATGCAACAGAGGGCTACAAAAAGATGACCGCCGAGGTGAACCCGGCCAACAACATCTTTATGTATGCCAATATCGCCGAAACCGGATTAAAAGAAAACCTTTCGGAAATACTCAATACCCTCAGCAGCCAGAACAGTAACCTCAGCATGTACTCTGATGTATCCGGCGGGAAGCTCACGGAATTCATCGACTTTTACAGATCCACCGCCGTGGGTATTACCATGAACACCTCCGATCTTGTTGCAAACATGGCCGTGGAATACAACAGCAAATCCCCTCTCTCTGACATCTATAACCGCGATTACCGTGAACACGGCGTAATGAATGTACCCATGACACCGGCGATCCTGAGCAATATCAGTATTGACCTGAGTGCATATTACGACTATATCACCAGCGCTTTCACCGAAGAGATGCAGACAGATATGGATGAATCCATTGCGGACATGAGCACACAGCTGGGTGTGAACATTGAAGAGGGTTTCCTGCAGAATCTGGGGACAGATATCGGTCTTGCCGCCTATGATGCAGAAGAGATTACCATGGGCACCTACAACACTCTGCTGCACCTCGGTATCAAAGACGGAGAAAAACTGATGGATATGCTTGATACCCTTTTTGAGGCGTTCGGTCAAATGACTCCCCCCAGTGTACAACTCTCCAAAGATGAGATCAGCGGAACTGACTGCTACCATGCAAGCATGGCTGGCAATATGGCCAACGTATATGCCGGCGTGATTGACGAAGACCTGGTTATCACCACGGAAGAAGAGATCTTCGCCAACCTTGTCAAAGGCAAAGATGGAGCAGCAATCAAAAAGGTGGCTCATAAGGATGCTCAAAAGACTCTGAAGGATGAGAATAACGGCGGTGTCGTCTATATTGACATGCACCAGATTTCCGATTTCATCTCCGCCATGGGCGGCATGGTCGCCATGGGCAATGCAAAGCGTGCTGAAGCAATCACAAATCTTGCCGATGAACTTCGCAGTATCAATTATATCAGTTCAACCTCAGAATTAGAAGGTTCTGATATGATAACCGGTTCTGCCGTAGTATCAACCAATTTTGAAGATACCTTTGTTCCCGGCATGGTAAAGCTTTTTACCCGTATCAGCGCACAGCGCAATGCCCTCTAAGTACCTGAATCATACGGGCACCGTTCGGTGCCCGTTTATCTGCCCATGCTGATACTGCACAGTATTTCCACGCTCATATTCCTTTTGCTTTCGGGCTTCTTCTCAGCTTCTGAGACAGCCCTCTTCTCGATCCGCCGGGAACACATGGCAGAACTCTCGGCAGGTGATTTCCGGGACCGGGCAATTCACCGACTCCTGACCGGCACTGAAGAAACCCTGATAACCATTCTTTTATGCAACCTTTTTGTCAATCTCTTTATTATCAGCGAAGTAAACACCCTTATCGAAATGTTCTTTCCGGGGATCATCTGGCTCCGTTTGGTCGGGGCTACGGCAATACTTCTTATCTTCGGCGAAATAATCCCCAAGAATATCGCCATACGTACTTCGCGCCCTTACGCCCGCTTCTGCGCCCCGCTTCTGGAATACATCCGCAGAAAAATAACCGTCATTATCCGCCTGTTTCGATCTGTCAATCGCCGACTCATCTATTTTAACAGCGCATATATTCTCCGCAGTCCCGCTTTTTTTGTCACCCGCGAAGAATACAGTACTGCCCTGCGGCGCAGTCGGGAGGAAGGCCTGATCAGCCAGGGCTCCTATGCCCTGATTAACAGCTTCATCGGCATCAGCCGCGAACCGGTCTACCGCTGTGCACGTCACCGCAATGAAGGAGCCCTGCCGGCAGAATACAGCCTGCACGGCGGCAATACCCTGCACGGACCGCAGAAAATTCTGCAGCAGGGAGCACCCCTGCGGACGGGCTGGTTCTCTCTCAACCGCCCCGTGGGGGAGCTTCTGGCCTACTTGAGCACAGAAAAAATCGACCTGGCCCTTATCAACGATGAATACGGAAGTTTCTACGGATACTGTCGCCTCGAGGACATTATCCGCTTCTGGCGGAACAAAAAACGCTCTCCCTGCTCTCTCACCGAGCTTCCCTGTACCCTTACCGGCAGCACTCCCGTGGAATACCTTGCCCATCTCATTGACAATACACTTCTTGAGAAACACCGTTCCGTCAACACGCTCAACGGAATGATCTGTGCTGCTGCCGGCGGAATCCCCGCCCCGGGCGAGTCAATCTGCCTGGGTGACGTGACGGTCAGGATACTGGACGCCGATCCGCGCCGGGTCCTTCGGTTTCAATGCAGTCCGACCCCGGGGTTTGGGCATGAAGATACCTCTTTCGAGCCGGACTGTATGGATTCTTCCCTCTCCTGATTGTACACAGGCTCTGACTTTTGTTATATATTCCGGGTACAACAGCTTTTCAAGGTGGATGTATGATGATAAACGCTGAAATAATCGGACTGATTACCCTTTCCTCTGTAACCATCGTGGGATACATGATTGCCCTCAACGCCCGGGGAATGGCACGCATAGCCCTTTCTTTTCTTATGGCAACCCTTCTCCTGGGAGGGACCGTCTTTGCCGTGGTTCAGTATATCAACAGCAGCAACACAGAAAAAGCTGATGCACATCAGGCACAAACCCTGCAGGAAAAGGCCGAACTGGAGCGCAAACTTCTTGCCCAGAAACTCGAAAACCAGCAGCTTGCCCTTGAAAAAGAAGAAAAAGAAAAGCGCCTGAAAATGATCGAAAAACGGAAAAAAGAAGCCGACAGACTTCTTTCCCTGATCTCCGAGGTGGAACAGCTTGCACGCAGCCTTTCCGATGTCCGCCTCTCTGACCGCCGATACGGGTATTCACAACTTGTGGCACAGGCTGAAAAGTTTCAGAACAGTGTATCCCGTGTCGAGACGCGTTTCGATGAGATGAAGGGAGATCTGTCCTTTTTTGCAAATATCGGCCCGGATATTGCCGCAGCCATTGAAGATCTCAATACAGCAGCCCGGTTTTACCGCCTTTATTACAGTGCTGAAAGCACCTATCAGGAGCGGACCCGCAAAAGAGAAATGGAAAAACACCGACGCAGCGCCCGGGAACGGCTCACCCATCTTGAGTCAGTCATCACGGGCAGTATCTCAAATTAACTTGACAGAAAGCAGTCTTATTTTTTATCTTTCGGTGCTGTTATGAAAATATTGATAAAAGAACTCTCCCACGGAGACAGGACATTTACGCGGGATCTCTCCTTTTCGAAAGAACGGACGGATCTTGCCGGCATAGAGCCGACCGTACATGCCGGAATAACTGTACACGGAGAGGCGGAAACATTTTCCCTTGAGATACGATACAGCGGCGGCCTTGAACGTGAATGCGGACGCTGTCTGTCCCGGTACCGACACCGGATCGATGGTGACTTTTCCTTTCTTGTTCAACGACGGGGAAGTGATGAACCCGCCCCGGGGGAGACGCCGGTTTTCTATTACACCGACGAAGATGACAGTATCGATATAGAACAGCTCCTGTACGAGGATTTCATGTTGCGAATACCCATGAAATCTCTGTGCAGGGATGAGTGTCCCGGGCTGAATGCGCCGAAGGACACCACAGAAGACAACTCCGCCGCAGTGGATTCCCGGTGGACTCCTCTTCTGAAACTGAAGAACAGGCTGGACAGCAACAGATAAACTTATTAATTTGGAGTAAATTGAGTTATGGCAGTACCAAAAAGAAGAACCTCACGGACAAGACGCGACAAGCGTCGTTCCCACGATGCACTGAATGCCGTTGCTCCGGCAAAATGCGGAAAGTGCGGAGAGCCCAAGCAGGCTCACCGTGTCTGTCCCAATTGCGGCAGTTATCGGGGTAAAGAAGTAATTGCTGTAGACGAGTAAACATGGGTGCATTCTCCCTGGCACTGGACATGCACGGCGGTGACTTTGGCCTGCCCTGTATGGCAAAGGCTCTGGCCGAAAGCATGGATTCCCTTCCGGAGAATTGCGAAATTGTTCTCTGCGGCAGAAAAAAAGAGATAGAATCGATCCTTTCAGAAAAAGGCCTGGCACCCTGGCGGGAGTCAGGCCGTATTTTTGTGGAAGACGCCGAGCCGTATTCGATCACTGGACGGGCAAGCCGGTTCTGCAGGAATAATCCCCGCAGCTCCCTTGTCCGGGCGGTTACCCTACAAAAAGAGGGCCGGGTAAATCTCACTCTCTCCGCGGGAGATACGGGCGCCCTGTACAGCAGTTCCGTGTTTCTCCTGGGGCGGGAAGAGGGCATTGAACGGCCCGCCCTCGGAGCAACCTTCCCCACGCCGGGCAAAGGGGTGATCCTTCTCCTTGATGTGGGGGCAAACCTGAAATGCCGGGCATCTCACCTTGTGGACTTTGCCTATCTGGGCCATTCATGGCGCCGCCGCATTACGGGGGACCCCACGGCAGGGGTCGCTTTGTTGAATGTCGGACGCGAGGAATACAAGGGAACCGAGCAGGTTCGGGGGGCACACAACATGCTGAAAGAGGCAGGGGATCTTCCCTATGCAGGTTTTATTGAGGGCAACCGCGTCCTCACCGGTGATGCCGGGGTGGTAGTGTGCGACGGATTCACGGGAAATGCAATCCTGAAACTGAGTGAAGGAATTTTCCGTTTTGTCAACCGTGAGTTTGCCGAAGGGTTCAACCGGCAGGGACGGGAAAAGCTGCAGCTTTTCGATGCTGACCTCTACGGGGCGGTCCCCATCCTGGGAATTCGGGGAAATGTCTACAAGGCCCACGGCGGTTCTTCGGTCACCGCTGTTGTTAATGCACTCACCACTGCAGTAAAAACATTATATTTATAGAAAAAAGGAAAAGGCACGGGAATGAAGAGCGTACAAGGACGAATTGTTTCAGTCGGTACCGCACTGCCTGAAACGGTCAGGGACAACAACTATTTTGCCGGCTATCTTGATACAAGCGATGAATGGATCAGCAGACGAACGGGCATAAAGGAACGGCGCATCTGGGAAGATGCACCGGCAGATGCCTGTGCCCAGCTCGGTGCTCAGGCCGGCGCTGAAGCCATAAAAAATGCACAGATTTCCCCCGCCAGGATCGACACGGTACTCTGTGCAACCTTTACGCCGGATAACTTCTTTCCCTCCACCGCCGCTGCCATCGGCCACCGCCTGAACCTGCATAGCCCCTTTGCCATGGATATTTCCGCCGCCTGCTCGGGCTTTATCTACGGTCTCACAACAGCGGCATCCCTTGTTGAATCCGGCCAAAGCTCCGGGGTTCTGCTCATCGGCAGCGAAATCATTTCCCGCAGTCTTGACTTCAATGACCGCGGCACCTGCATACTCTTTGGTGACGGGGCCGGGGCAGTCGTCGTGCTACCCGATACGGAGGGGCGCGGGGTTCTGGCATCGTATAACTATACCGACGGCTCCCTCGGAGAGGTGCTGAAACTTCCGGCATGGGATAAAAGTCAGATTCTTACCATGGAAGGCAAACCGGTGTATCGTCAGGCCATAAACCTGATGCCCCGCATGGTGCAGGAAGCATTGCAGAAGACACCCTATACAACCGATGACATTGACCTTCTCATACCGCACCAGGCGAACCAGCGAATCATTGTCAAAGTCGGCGAGAAACTCGGCATCCCTCCGGAGCGCGTCGTATCCAATGTTGCCCGCTACGGCAACACCTCTTCGGCCACCATTCCCATTGCCCTTGCCGAGGCCTGGGCAGAAGGACGGGTGAGCAAAGATTCCCTTATCGCTTTTACCGCTTTAGGCGGTGGTGTAACGGCAGGAGCCTCAATTGTCAGAATGTAAGGAGCAACCTATGAAATATGCTTTTCTTTATCCCGGACAGGGAGCACAGCAGGTCGGCATGGCCAAAGACCTCTATGACTCCTATGAATCCGTTCAAAAGATTTTTTCCAAAGCCGATGCGGTTTTGGGCTATTCCCTGAGCGAACTGATCTTTTCCGATCCCCAGGGCCGTCTCAATCAGACGGAATACACCCAGCCGGCACTGTTTACCGTGGAAGCAGCCATCACGGATGTCCTGAAAGACCGCGGCTGCGCCCCCTCGGTAACAATGGGCCATTCCCTGGGAGAATACAGCGCTCTGTACGGTGCAGAGGTATTCACCTTTGAAGCCGGTCTCTCTCTCATAGCTGACCGGGGCCGCTTTATGGCCGAGGCCGGGGCCGAATCCCGGGGTTCCATGGCTGCAGTCATCGGCCTGTCATCAGAACAAATCGATGCAGAACTGGAAGAGATCGTCGATGGAACAGTGGTTTCCGCCAACAGAAATTCTCCGGTGCAGACCGTAATATCCGGTGAGGAAGCAGCTGTGCAGGAAGCGTGTGAGCTCCTTGAAACAGCAGGAGCCAAACGGGTGGTACCTTTGAAGGTAAGCGGTGCATTCCACTCGCCACTGATGCAGCCGGCGGCTGACCGTTTGCAGAAAGCCCTCGCCTCAGTTGAATTCAATACGCCGATCTGTCCGGTCATTTCCAATGTTACCGCACAGGCGGAAACAGACCCGTCTGTTCTGAAGGGGCTTCTTGTGGACCAGCTTTTATCCCCCGTCCAATGGGTTCAATCCGAGGAAACTCTGAAAGGGACGGCCCCGGATGTAATCCTTGAAGTCGGCCCCGGGAAAGTGATCAAAGGACTGCTTCGTGCCTTTGACCGCAGAATGAAAGCGCTCTCCTGTTCCACAGTGGAAAGTATTGAAAAAAATTGTTAGTATTCGGTTATTCAAGTATTGTATATTAATTTTCGATTATCCTTTATCGAAGGAGTTATTACGTGGTAGATCTTAGCGGAAAAGCAGCCCTTGTCACCGGCTCAGCCCGGGGGATCGGCAAAAGTATCGCAGAAAAACTTGCCCAGGCCGGTGCAAATATCGGCATTAATGATATAAACCTGGAATCTGCCCAGGTCACGGCCGATGAAATTGCAGAAAAATTCGGTGTGAAGACAATCGCAATTCAAGCGGATGTTTCCTCCGAAAGCAGTGTAAAAGAGCTGATAAAAACCTTTACTGATGCCTTTGGCGCCATTGATATTCTGGTGAACAACGCCGGCATCACCAAGGACGGGCTCTCCCTGCGTATGAAAGAGAGCGACTGGGATGCTGTACTCAATGTCAACCTCAAGAGCTCCTTTCTCTGCAGCAAAACTGCTGCGCGTAAAATGCTGAAAGCAAAAAGCGGCAGAATAATCAATATTGCCTCCATCGTTGGGGTCACCGGCAATGCCGGACAGGCCAATTACTCTGCATCAAAGGCAGGAATGATCGGTCTGACAAAATCCCTGGCCAAGGAATATGCCGGTAAATCGGTCACAGTCAACGCCGTTGCTCCCGGATTTATTAAGTCAGCCATGACAGATAAGCTCTCCGACGAGGTTATTCACGGCTACGAAGAAGCAATTCCCATGAGTAAACTCGGTGAGCCCGAGGATATTGCCAATTCCGTCTTATTCCTTGCCTCCGATCTTTCGTCGTACATCACCGGACAGGTGATCGGCGTCAACGGCGGCCTGGCCATGTAATTTTCCGAACCAAACTACTTTTCTATCTATAAATAAGGAGATAATTGTGAGCGAAAATCTGAAGAAAGTACAGGAAGTTGTAGCTGACCAGCTTGGTATTGAAGAGTCTGAAGTAACCCCGGAGAAGAAATTCATCGATGACCTCGGTGCAGACTCTCTCGACCTTGCGGAACTTGTCATGGAACTTGAAGACAAGTTTGATATTGAAGACGGTATTTCTGAAGAGGATTCCGAAAAATTTGCTACAGTACAGGATGTACTTGACTATCTGAATAAATAGTTCAAAATAAACTGGGCGGCGAGTAATCGCCGTCACTTAACTCTAATGGAGCTAATGGGTATGAACAACAGAGTTGTGATCACAGGCATGGGTACCGTGAACCCTGTCGGAAACAATGTTCCCGATTACTGGGACGGTCTGGCGGCGGGACGGAACGGAATCTCCCGGGTTACACAATTTGATGAGCCGAAGATAGCATCACAGATTGCAGGAGAAGTATCAGGAATAGACTTTTCGGAATATGTCGATCGCAAAGAGGTAAAACGAACCGATCGCTATATTCTGCTTGCAATCGCTGCAGCTGATGAAGCCCTAAAGGATTCGGGGCTCCTGGAGTACCCCGATTTTGATCCTGAAAGCGCGGGAACAATCATCGGCTCCGGTATCGGCGGTATAAATACACTTGAATCAAATCATGCGAACCTGATCAAAAAAGGCCCGCGCCGTGTTTCCCCTTTTCTTATTCCCATGATGATTGCAGATATGGCGTCGGGTATGGTGTCGATCAAATACGGCCTGAAAGGCCCCAATTACTGTGTTGTAAGTGCCTGTGCATCCAGCTCCCACTCCATCGGTGATGCTTACATGGCAATCCGCAGCGGCATGATGGACAGCTGTGTTGCCGGCGGTGCAGAGTCGTCAATCTCGCCGATATCCTTTGCCGGATTTTCTGCAATGAAAGCGCTCTCCACCCGAAACGATACACCGGAAAAGGCCAGCTCCCCCTTCGACCGCAAGCGTGACGGTTTTGTCATGGGTGAGGGAAGCGGTATTCTTGTTCTGGAATCTCTTGAGCATGCCCGCAAGCGCGGTGCAAAAATCTATGCAGAACTGACCGGGTATGGTGCCACCGGTGACGCACACCACCTTTCCTCCCCCGCACCCAATGGTGAAGGTGCCGCCCGTTCCATGAAGATGGCCCTCAAATCGGCCCGGTGCGCGGCAGAAGATGTTGACTACATCAATGCCCACGGGACATCAACCCCCATGAACGACAAAAACGAAACCGCAGCTATCAAAACAGTCTTCGGCGACCACGCCTACGACCTGTCAGTCAGCTCGACCAAATCAATGACCGGTCACCTCCTCGGTGCCTCCGGTGCTATCGAATTAATTGCATCTGTGAAAGCTATCACAGAACAGCTTGTGCCGCCGACAATCAACTAC
>JBNJDQ010000034.1:0-19278 GCA_051745065.1 Fibrobacterota bacterium | reverse complement strand
TTGGTGCCCGCTGCGGCAAGAACGGCTTTCGTGGAAATGCCCATCTTGTCAAAGATGATGCGAAACTCATTTACCACGGCAATGTTGATATCCCGCTGAGTGTTTTCGATCACCTTGGCTGCTTCCGCAACTTTGATGGACTGAGCCCGGTGGATTCCTGCAGTGATCACGGCGCCGTAGATATCGGCCAGGCGGTTTGTGGTTTCCGGTGAGTCTCCGGCAACAATTTTGATGATCTTTGAAAAGGTGTTTTCTGAATCTCCGGGGTTAATTCGTTCCGGGGAGTAGCCCACGCTGAAGTGCTGCTTCCAGGTGAGGCCGGAAGCTTCTTCCAGCAGGGGAATGCAGTGGTTTTCCGTGGTTCCGGGAAAGACCGTTGATTCGTAGACGACTGTTGCCCCGGCCTGCATGTTTCTGCCCACGAGGCGTGTTGCCCCCAGAAGCGGTGCAAGATCAGGGATTTTGTGGATATCAATGGGGGTGGGTACTGCGATAATCAGGATGTCTGCAGCGGAAAGATCCTGTTCTTCGGCGGTGAAATGCACCGTGCTGCGGGCAAGAACCTCTGCAGGGAATTCGTTATGTTCATCCAGTCCCTTCTGAAGATCCGCGATCTTGTCCCGGTTGATATCAAAACCGGTCACTTTGAAGCGGTGATCCAGGTGCACCGCAAGAGGGAGTCCGACGTAGCCGAGGCCGACAACTGCAATATGGGTATCCATGGAGTTCTCCTTTTGTTACACTACGCATAGTATACAGTATTGACTGCGTGAATGCCGTATGGAGTGCGCAATTGTCGCAGATCATTGTGGCCGGCGGCCTTTGAGTCGGTGCCTCTTCAGATTACGTGGAGCAATGAAGAGGCCGTCCCGGGAATATCAATTGGCAAGGAGAGCGAAGATGTCATTCCACATTTTCCGGGACTGTTCTTTGAGATGTCCGGAATTTTCTGTGATTTTTTCACAGAGAGGCCCACGTTGTGCAGGGTCGATGATTTGGTCAAGAGCTGTATGAATGTCGGACTCTTTCATGCGAACATCCACCACGCCTTCGGGAAAACCGTAATCCTCAAAGAGATGCCGGTATTTATGGCTCCACCCTGTTCCGAGAGAGGGGACACCCTGACTGAGGGCGCTTACAAGACCGTGAAAACGGCTTCCCACTGTCCCGCGACACTGGCCGAGGATCCCCTTTATCTTAAATGGGTCCGGCTCCTTAACGATAGGGATATTACCGGCAGCCCGGCGTATGGATTCCCCGAGAAGCTCGTCTTTTCTACCTTCATGGATCAGAATAAATGGTTTTTGTCCTCTTTCGACAAGGTATTTTGCACAGGTGCACATAAAGGATTCGTAGGCATTGCTCACGTCGGAAGGGGTTTTGTCGAGCATATGATGGTTGGGAATCAGGCAGAATTGATTGTTTTCCCGGTCAAAGGTGTCAGGAACTGTTCCCTTCACAAGGTTTGTAAAATCCGGTGCTATCCTGATATTGCTTCGTGTGCCCACAACTTCTGTCAGGTAATTATAAGAGGTTTGCTCGCGGGCATAAATAAGGTCGGCCCTGTTCACGGCTGCGGTGATGGCCCGACGAATTGTAAAGGATTTGAATGGGCCGAAGGCCTGCGGCATAAGAATCAGTTTTGTGTCGTTTTTCCGGCAGGTTTTGGCAACCCGGGCAAGGTCCTTGGTTTTTATTGAATTGAATTGGCTGGAATAGGCGAAGCCAGCTGCATCGAGAACAGCATCGATCTTCTTGGTTGGAACAATGCCGAGCTTCTCTTTGAGGGACGCAGGAATGAATCTTTCCAGAAAAGACCATTCAATATGGTTTTGCTCATACTCAAATTTCTGATAAAACCCCAGGGATGCCCTTTTACCATAGGGGCTTGTTGGAAATTTAGTTGACATTACAAATTGTGCATCCGGGGTGCGGCGCTGAACCTCCTGTTTCAGGGCGTGCAGCATCAGTTCGCCCCCCTTGTTGACAAAGCTTACTTTACGCAGTTCCACTATCATTGGTGCAGTCCTTTATTTTCTAAAGAGTTTTTTGAATGGTCGTGTCAGAGAACGCAGGCGCCGGAGAAGCAGATGTCGTCGGGCGTTGTGGATCATTTTTTTGCGCGCCCAGGCAGCGCGCTTCAGGCTCGTTTGCATCTTTCTGCAGTAGCTGCGGCGAAGGTCTGTTGATACGGGGGTGAATCCGTAATGCGGTGCCGGCATGCCCAGCGCGTCCCAGGCGTTCATCCATGCGGTCCATTCCTGTTCTTTCTCAGTAATCTTTTGGCCGCGAACAGCCGCCTCAAGGGAGCATTTTCGCAGGGAGATACCGTCCTTCGCACAGGTTTGTGTAACCAGTTTTTCTCCGGTTTTATCACGTGTAAGAACGAGGGTTTCCCCCTTTGTTCGGTCTATACCGGAAAGTCCGTGGGGATCACCGCACACCACGGAGGCAAATACGTTCAGTTTATCAAAGCAGAGGCGGCAGCGGATAGGTGTAAACAGGTCTTTTGTGCGCATGCGAATCGATTTGTCAATAACCTTTATGTCTCCTCTGCTGTTTTCAATACGGATATTACCGGGGTACGAGGGGCTGTTCTTGTCACGAAACACCATGCTGCTGCATGAGGGTATTTCTGCATGAACCGCATAGAAATCAACAGCTGAAGTCAGAAGGATCCTGTCGCAGATTAATCCGATTCGGTAAATGGTTTTCTTACGCAGAGCAGGGAGGGTGTCCTGAAGGTTGCTCAATCCGTGCATATGGCAGGAAAGCCCGACGAGAGCAGCGTTGCCCGGTGTATGCTGTATGCGTTTGATTGCCTTCAGCATGGGGATTGGTGTGTACTTGGATTTTTGCGCGCGGTGCAGATCTTCTTTGGATGTGCAAATCATAACATCGCCGCGGGGCGGGCAGGAGGTTTTCATGACCGCGACAAGGGCGGTGTCTATTGCTCCTGCATCAAAGAGTTGTGCCACCAGCGCTGTGCATACTCCGCCGCTTTGTGCGTTGTTGTACAGAGCAGGGGCGCATGCTTTTCCCACGTCTGCCCTGCGAAGGTTTCCCCGAAACGGGTCACGGGGCAGGTTCTTTCGGAGGGTTGGACCAAACCCTTTTCCCGGGCATACGCGGTAGCACAGGCCGCAGGAGGTGCATTTATGCGGGGCTATTCGCGGGAAAAGATATCCTGCGGGGGTTTCCCTGTAGGTGATGGCATTCTCCGGGCAGGCTGCAGCACAGGCGCCGCAACTGTTGCACAGATAGGTTCGGGTGATTTCTGAAACAGTCCTCGTGTTCGGCACGTTCGCAGCCCTTTCTCCGCTGCTGTCAGCAGGCGGTGCATGACATGCATATCGGCAGGAGTTGTTGTGCCCTTAAAATATATGGATGTCGTACAGAGGGATCGGTTTGGTTTGTAATCCCTGTCGCTTTCTGTAGAATATTCCGTACAATGGAGTGCTGTTTTTTCCGAGGCAGCCGCCGGAGTGCAGAACACTGCTTTTGCCTGATATGCCTGAGGAGGAAGAGAATGTACTATATTGTATTGACGGTTGAATACGGCCGGTTTTTATGGTATGGTAGTCAAAAGAATAAATCGATAATTGTGAGGAGCATTGTTCATGGAAAAAGCAGAGATTCTGAAACATGCGGCGGAATACGTCAGACGCGAAGAAAACGAAACCTTTCGTGCGGAGGTGGAATCCCTTATTCAACAGGAGGATATGGCGGAGCTGGAAGAGCGTTTCTACACCAGCCTTGCTTTCGGTACCGGCGGTCTGCGCGGTGTCATCGGTGGCGGGTACAACCGGCTCAACAGCTACACGGTCAGCAAGGCAACACAGGGGCTTGCGGAGTATATTAACGGTCAGGTGGACGGCGGGTCTGCAGTTATCGCCTATGACAGCCGGAATTACTCTGATCTTTTTGCCGAAGAAGCTGCCCGGGTGCTTGCGGGCAACGGTATCACGGTGTACCTTTTCAGCTCTCTGCGTGCCACGCCGGAGCTCTCTTTCGCTGTCCGTCAGCTGAAGGCCACGGCGGGGATTGTGGTGACGGCCAGTCATAATCCGCCCCAGTACAACGGGTACAAGGTGTACTGGAGTGATGGCTGCCAGGTGACGGCGCCCCATGATACAAAGATCGTTGATCTGGCCAACTCCGTGAGTGATATCAAACGGGCGGAGCGTGATGATGAGCGGATTACGCGTATTGACAGGGAGGTCGATGATCCCTACATCGATATGGTAAAAGGGCTTGCTCTTCGTCCGCAGCTGTTGAAAGAGAAGGGAGCTGACCTGAAGGTTGTCTTCACCCCGCTGCACGGGACCGGAAAGATGCCTGTGTCACGGGCTCTCAGTGAGATGGGGGTTGATGTAATATTTGTGGATGAGCAGAAAGAGCCGGACGGGGATTTTCCCACGGTGAAAAAGCCCAATCCTGAAGAGCGCGACGCCCTGCAGCTGGGGCTTGAACTTGCCGAAAAAGAGCAGGCCGATCTGCTCATGGCAACCGACCCCGATGCGGATCGTCTGGGGATAGCTGTTCCGGGCAAAGAAGGAGGATTTGAGCTGGTTACGGGGAATCAGCTGGGCGTTCTTCTGGCGGATTATATCTTTTCTTCCCATAAAGAACTGGGAACCATGCCGGAAAAGCCCGCCTTTGTCAAGACGATTGTAACCACTAATCTGCAGAAGAAGCTGGCCGAAGATTACGGTGCGACATGCTTTGATGTTCTCACGGGGTTTAAATACATCGGGCAGAAGATCCGTGAGTTTGAAGAGGGAAGTGAAGGATATAAATACCTCTTTGGCGGAGAAGAAAGCTACGGATACCTGGTCGGTACGGCTGTGCGCGACAAGGATGCGGTTTCCGCGGCTACCCTGACGGCGGAGATGACGCTCTATCACCGGGAGCAGGGTAAGACCCTTCTGGATCGTCTGGAGGAAATCTGGGAAAAATACGGCTATTATCAGGAGCTGCTTATCAACAAACAGTTTGAAGGGCGAGCGGGGAAAGAGAAGATGAACCGCATTATGGAAGAGCTGCGTGATGATGTCCCGCATAAAATTGCCGGGATTGCCGTGTCTGAGATGTACGATTATCAGAACGGGATGGTCTACGATCTCAATACGGATACAAAGCGTAAATCCATCGATCTGCCATCTTCCAATGTGATTCAGTACCGCCTGAAGGACGGCTCTATAATTACAGCGCGCCCTTCGGGAACGGAGCCGAAGATCAAGTTCTATATTTCCACCTTTGAAGAAGGCCTTGCCCTGGAAACACTTAAGTCGGTGGTGGATAAGAAAGTGAAGGCCTTTGAGAATAATATCCACATGATGGTGGGCTGATCAACGGCCATCTTTTTCCGACCGGGCCGGGCAGAAGTGCTGTTGCGCAGGGACGGGGTTCTGCCTGCACCGGGCCATGTACACCTTCGGGAGCGCGGGATTTTTAACGGTGCTCCCAGTTTAATCTGTGACGGCCTTTCTCCATATACTATTTTACTGATTCAACCTGAATCCAGGAGAAGACCCTATGAAACAGATTGATGCCCTGCGTGAGGTAACAACCGTTGTTGCCGATACCGGTGAAATTGAACAGATTAAGAAGTTTCGCCCCACCGATGCCACGACAAATCCCAGCCTTCTTCTGAAAGCGGCACAGCTGCCGGAGTATGAAGGACTGGTGCGTGATGCAGTCGCTACGGGACAGGCCGCCGGGGGAAGCGCTGAAGCAATCTTTGATGCCATGGCGGTGAACTTCGGAACAGAAATCCTTAAATACGTTGAAGGGCGCGTGTCCACGGAGGTCGATGCCCGGCTCTCCTTTGATACGGAGGCAACTCTGGACCGGGCCCGCCGCATTATCGCCCTGTATGAAGAGAAAGGTATCGGGCGGGAGCGAATCCTTATTAAGATCGCTTCGACCTGGGAAGGTATCCGTGCTGCGGAGATTCTGCAGAAAGAGGGCATTAACTGTAACATGACCCTTCTGTTCAGTTTTGTGCAGGCCGTGGCCTGTGCCGAAGCCGGAGCAACCCTGATTTCGCCTTTTGTCGGACGGATTCTTGACTGGTACAGGGCCAATACGGATAAAAAAGAGTATACCGCCGAGGACGACCCCGGCGTGCAGTCGGTTCGCAGGATCTACAATTATTACAAGAAATTCGGTTACACCACGGAAGTGATGGGGGCCAGCTTTCGCAATATCGGCGAAGTCCTCGGCCTTGCCGGATGTGACCTGCTGACGATTTCCCCGAAACTTCTCAGCGAGCTCAGCGACAGTGAGGCTCCCGTGAAAGCGGCGCTTTCGGCGGATGCGGCTCAGCACAGCGATGAGGAAAAAATTTCCGTCCATGAAAAGACCTTTCGCTGGATGATGAATGAGAATGCCATGGCCACAGAGAAACTTGCCGAAGGAATCCGCAAATTTGCCGCTGACACCCGTACTTTGGACACCTTTATCCGTGATACCTATTTGTAACTTCAATTCAGCAGGACGGCTATATGACAGGACGCCTCTTTACTCAGATTATGGTATTTCTCCTTCTGTGGGGGCTGCAGAGCTCTTTGAGTGCCGCCGAAGATACCACCGCTGATATCAGCGAGGAGGAGCTGGAGCTCATCGGTGATGATCTGCTGATCAGTGATGAGCCGGATGAATCGGCTGACACTGCAGACCCTGCGGACTCCGCAGCCGAACAGGTTTCCGCCGATTCTGCTGCATCCGCCGATTCTTCGCAGCAGAAGATGCGGCGCGGCGGACCGGCCGGCACCGGAGCTGTGGGCGGTCCCGTGCGGCGGACACAGCGCAGACGAAGTGATGACAGTGCGACTGCTGCAGATACGGCTGCAGCCGATAGCGCCGAACGTCGGGCTCCCCGTGGAATCCTTGCCGAAGATACGGGAGCGATGGACGAGAGCAGTATCAGCTTTTCCGAGAATATTCAGGAATACCGTTCGCCGCAGAAGGCATTGCTCCTTTCTCTGGCCGTTCCCGGTTTGGGCCAGGCCTACACCAGGCGCTACTGGAAGGTTCCCGTCTTTGTCGCTGCCGAAGCGGCTCTGATCACCGGGGCTGTGGTGTACCGGAATAAGCAGAAGGATAAGGTCGCTGAGGCCGAGGATCTTGTGGACGGGCATTTTTCCCTTGATCGGGCAGAGGTCTTTTACGATTCTCTCGGTGAATTTGCTGCCTCCGTGGTACCGGATTCAGTTTCCGGCCACGACAGTACTCTGTATCGCTATGTTTTCGGCGGCGCTTCAATTTATTCCTCCTGGAACGATCTTTCCGGGGAGGTCAGCGGTGATGTGTACAGTGTGGATAATGGTGCCGGGTCCTACGTTGTTACTCAGGGGTGGGATGATGCAACTGTGTACGGGCGTCAGGACGGTTCATTTTATGACGATGCTCCCCAGACGGAGGAGCCTTTGGTGTACTCTTCAGAGAACCCCTTTGGTATATCTCTCCTGCAGCAGGATTTTCGGGATAAAATGGCCCGAAGCCGCGACTTTAAAGGGCGCAGCCGCACTATGATTCTGGGGGTTGTTCTCAATCATGTTGTTTCCGCGGCGGATGCCTTTCTGACGGCACGGCGGTATAACCGCAAACTCCTTTCTGTCGAACGGGATGAACCCTTTGAGCCCCGCCCTGTGGACAGAATGACCCTTAACAGTACCCTGTACCGGGACGGTTGGTACGGCCTGACTACGGAGGCACGACTGACATGGCGCTTCTGAAACAGACGGTGATGAGTGTGTTTTTTGCCGCGGCATTGCTTTGCGGAGAAGAGACGGTAATCGATCTTCCCGGAGCGGGTACCGAAGATACCGGCGATGTCACAATTTCTTTTTCTGCACAGGCGGACACCGATCCTGACAAGAGTGAGTGGGGGGCGGCTGCTCTCAGTCTTGCCCTGCCCGGTGCGGGGCAGGTGTATGCGCAGAACCGGCGGCGTGCGGCCCTTTATTTTGCCCTGGAGACGGTGGTTTTTTCCGGAATGATTCTGTCCCGGAGAACGTCCGACCGTTTAATGGACGACGCCTTCTCCCTGGCTCACCGGGCTGCAGGAGTATCGGCGTACCCCGATCAGGAGGATAATTACTGGCGCTATATCACGCTCTTTGAAAGCAGCGATGATTTCAACCGCGCCGTGGAGCAGGGGCGCGACTTTGATCAGAAAATCACCCGCAGTGATCTGCAGTGGCAGTGGCGCTCCACCGAGGAGAAGGAACGCTACACCGAACTGCGCAGTGATTCCGAGGACTGGAACGACAGGTGGGCGGTTTTTGCCGGGGCTGTGGTTCTCAACCGGGTTGTCTCCTTTATCGATGCCCGGGTTCTTGCCCGCCGGTATAACAGAGAGAATCGGCAGGTTACGGTGTCTTTTCAACCTGTTTGGTCTCTTCCGCAAGGGAAAACCGGCCTGTTCTGTACGCTGCGGTGGTAAGGATGTATAATCTCATTGTTGTCGGTGCCGGACCGGCGGGGTATCACGCAGCTCTTACTGCGGCCCGCCGGGGAAAACAGGTTCTTCTGGTCTGCGGGGACGATCCGGGCGGCACCTGTCTGAACCGCGGCTGTATTCCCACAAAGGCTTTTCTTTCCGGAAGCTATCATACCTTTGAAGAACTGCAGAAGCAGAGCCGCAGAGCCGTGGCCTTTTTGCGTGACGGGCTTTCAGCGCTTCTGGAGCATCCCTGCATAACCCTGCATACAGGTCGTGCCCGCTGTGTTGAAAGCCGTGATCCTGCTGTGATGATTGACGGAACGCTGCACCGGGCAGAGAACGTTCTGATTGCCACCGGCGCAGAGCCCCGTCCCCTTCCCGTATCTCCCGAGAACTTCAACGGCCCGGTTCTCACCCGTGAGTATTTTGATCTGCCCCGACTTCCCCGACGGGTCGTGATCTGCGGTGCATCCTTCAGCGGTATTGAACTTGCCCGAATCTATACATCCCTGAAAGTATCTGTAACCCTGCTGGAGGCACGGGAGGAGATAGCTTCCTGCGCAGAGCGCTCCTTTGCCCGGGAAATCCGCCGGAATCTGGTGCGTAGCGGTGCAGTGGTGCAGACCGGTGCTGTCCTGACGGGGTTTGCAGGTACTGCGGTGTGTTTTACGCAGCAGGGCGAAGAGAAAGAGTGTGCGGCCGACGCATTCATCTGGTGCGGGGGGCGCCGGCCGAATATTGAGTTTCTGCGCCCCGAAGCGGCAGGAGTTGTCTGCGCAGAGGGAGCGATCTGTGTGGACCGCTCCATGAAGACAACCAATCCGGCGTTCTATGCAGTCGGCGATGTGACCGGGATCGGTACTGCCCACGGCGCGTATCGCCAGGCAGAGGCTGCAATTGGTTCAATCTGCGGCAGGCCCGCTCCCTTTGATCCTCTGGTGATTCCGGAAATGCTGTACGGTGAACCGGAGTATTTCTCCGTGGGCCTGAAAAAGAGGGATCTTTGCCCGGACAATACGGCATACCGCTGTATTGATGTTCCCCTGCGGTCAAACCCCCGTGCCGCAGCCGAGGAAGCACATCCTGTCGGGCGGGTGCGTGTTGTTATGGAGAAGGATTGCGTTGCCGGTGTGCAGATGCTGGGACGCAATATATCGGAGCTGGCCGCTGCGGCATCCCTGATGGTTGCGCAGAAGAGTTCTGTTGAGGATATTCGTCAGGCTGTGTTCCCGCATCCCACCCGGGCAGAATCATTGAAAGAAGCAATTATTCGTGAGGACTATCGAAGGTAATGCGATTAAGAAATGTAAAAAATGCATACAGAATACTTGAAGAGAATCAGAAATATGTTGTACTGAATCCCGAAAGCCATCGCAGGGCATGGCGGGATCTTTTCGGCGGCTGTTCCCGGCTGCATATTGAAATCGGATCGGGAAAAGGAGGGTTTCTGCATACCCTTGCGGAGCAGAATCCTGATACGGCATACCTGGGTATTGAGCGCTACGATTCAATATTGGTGCGCTGCGTACAGCGCTGTATTGACCAGCCCCGTGAAAATCTTCGTTTTGTTAAGATTGACGCTCGATATCTGATGGATGCATTTGCTCCGGGAGAGGTGGACCGGATCTATTTGAATTTTTCGGATCCCTGGCCGAAAAAGCGTCATGCGAAACGACGGCTGACTCACAAAAATTTTCTGGATATATTCCGAAAGATCCTTGCAGAAGAAGGTGAAGTCCACTTTAAAACAGATAATCGACCCCTTTTTGAGTATTCTCTGCAAAGTATGAATAACTACGGCATGCGCTTTAACGATCTCAGTCTGAACCTTCATGAAGGTGAGCCTGCGGATAATGTGCGCACGGAATACGAAGAACGATGGAGTCGCAGAGGTTCGCGGATTTATCGGCTGGAAGCATCTTTCCGCAGAGATCTGCATTGCAGTTGACAATCTCTGTGCAGAATATCTATTTTTCGGAAAAAGGTTTACTCCCGCCTGAGATATTCAAATGCGGAGAATGGTCAGAATTCAAAAAAATCAAAATGATATCAAATAAGAATAATAAACCACAAAAAAAGGACCTGAATGGTTGAATTTGCTGCGTATATAGAGGAGAAGTGGGGATTGTCTTTCGAGGTTGCCGAGGAGATCTGCAGTCTCTACAAGAGCGGTAATTCCAAGTACTTTGTCAGTAATTATGTGCCCACGGTATCGGCCTGTGTTGACACGGATATGCTTTCTGAAGTGTATCGCTTTCTCGATAAACAGAAAGAGCTGGACAGTGTTCGCGAAAAGGCGATTGCTGTTCTTGAAAAAGCGGAAGCCCTTGATGAAGATACCCGGGAGAAGATTGTCTACAGTATCTCCGAGGCGGAGATCGAAGATGTATATCTTGCCTACCGTACCAATGTGCGGACCAAGGGACGCATGGCCGTGGAAAAAGGGCTTGACCCCCTGGCTGACCGCGTGGATGAGCTTGAGGACATGGATCTGGAAGCTGCCGCGGCTGAGTACGTTGATCCGGAGAAAGGCCTTGCCGCCCCGGAGGATGTGCTCAAGGGCGTTGGTGATATCCTTGCAGAACGCTACGGTTTTGATGAGGAAGCACGCATTATGCTGCGTGAGTTTGCCGAAGATGAAGGAATGGTTGCAGTCCATTTTAAGAAAAAGGCAAAGAAGAAGTTTGAGCGATATAACGAAGAGTCCATCTGTTTTTCCGATCTGGAAGACAGTGAGCTCCTTGAGCTGCGCCGGGCCGAGGAAAACGGTGAGATCAAGGTAAAAGTCTCTCTTCCCCCCATGCATGTGATGGAGCTTTTGAAAGAGCATTTCTGGGATGATTCCGATGCCGTGCATACTCCGCTGATATATGAAGCGCTGGATGATGCGTGGGCGCGTCTTCTTTCACCCATGGTGGAAAAAAGCGTCAAGGAACATTACTACGAAGAAGCGCAGAAAACCATCGTTTCACAGATTAAAAATGATCTGCGGGCAAGTGTGGAGGAATATGCCAAAACCGCAAAGAGCACCATCCTTTTTATCTCTGAATTCAGTGAAAAAGTGCTGGAGATACTTGTGGTTGACAGTACGGGGAGTATGCTGCGGTGCACGCAGGAAAACATCCGTCAGTTCGGTCGTCCCTTTGTCTCCAAAAAGATCAAGCAGCTTTTTGGTATTTATCATCCCTCCCGGGTTGCCATACTCAATAATGAGTACGGTGAATATCTTGAAAGCGTTGTGGAGCAGACAACCAAGGTTACGGTCTCTCAGCCGGACATCGAAATGGTGCCGGTGACAACCAAGACCAGTGCTTTGGTTAAATCATCTTATTTTGAAGAGCTTACCAAAGGTCTTGCGGAAGAGACGGTGAAGTCCCTGGCCTATGCTCTTGCTGTCATGAAACCCTTTTCAGTTATCAGTAAGGTCGGGGCGGAATGCTTTTCTCTCCATCCCTACGAAAAAATTGTCGGTTCCGCGGCACTGGGGGAACTCATTGATGATCTCTACGTTGCTGCCGCCCTGGAATACGGGATCAATCCCGGCGGCGGAAATGATTATCTCCTCAACAGCCTTGATGTGAAACAGGAGCAGCTGGATGAACTGCGCAAAGCCGTTCGTGCTCATACGGTGCGGGGCAAAGCGGATATCCGTGAGCTTGAATCCATTGACGAAGTAACCTTCAACAATATTGCCGGGTACCTGGTATTCCCCAATTCCGCGGAAGTTCTGGATAAATCAACGGTACATCCACAGGAGTTTACTCTGGTTCATTCCGTGTGCGATGAGCTTGGTCTGTCTCCGGAAAAACTTGTCCGTAATATCAGCAAGATTCAGGAGTTTACTGCAGAAGACAAGCGTGTTGAGGATTTTATCAGGAAGAATATTGCCGAGCAGCTCAAAGTCGCCAAGCGCTATCTTTCCCTCTCGGACCGTCCCAAACGCAAGCTTCGCTTCAGCGAGCTGAGTGAAGGTGCAGTCCTGGAAGGACGGGTGACAAATATTACGGGCTTCGGTGCTTTTGTGGATATCAATTCTTACTCCGACGGCCTGGTTCATATTTCCGAACTTGCCAACGATTATGTTGAAAGTCCGGATCAGGTGGTCAGTGCCGGTGACGTTGTTCGTGTGATGGTGGTTGAGGTAAATCGACGCAAAAAGCGGATTTCCCTTTCCATGAAACGGGTCAAGGACAATGCAAACCGCGTGAAGCCTTCCCGTACACAGTTGGAGGATCTGGTAAACTTCTTCAACAATTAGAACAATACCGGCTATTTTCTTTTATACATCCAGGGGTTGATAATTTATATTTCAGCCGTTGGATTTTTTTTTACAAGGCCTGCCTATGATTACTGTGATCGTTCCCCTGTTTAACGAAGAGGAGAGTCTTACCCCTCTTGCAGAGAAGGTCTTTGCTGTGGCGGACCGTGAGGACTACTCTCTCGAGATGCTCTTTGTGGATGACGGCAGTACGGACGGATCCCTTGGGGTTCTGAAATCCCTGGTAAACCGATACGAAGGGCGTGTATCCTATTTGAGTTTCGGCCAGAACCGCGGTAAGTCGGCAGCTCTGCGAGCAGGTTTTGCTGAAGCTGCGGGGGAGTACATTATTACCATGGATGCGGATCTGCAGGATGATCCTGCGGCAATTCCGGCGATGCTTGAAAAAATTGATGAAGGCTGGGACCTGGTGTCCGGGTGGAAAAAGCGCCGTGTTGATCCGGTCCTTTCCAAGAATCTGCCTTCGAAGATCTTTAATTTTGTTACCTCCTCACTCAGCGGTATCCATTTGCACGATTTTAACTGCGGCTTCAAGGCTTACCGAAGAGCGGCTGCGCAGTCTCTGGATATCTACGGTGAACGGCACCGTTTTCTGCCCGCCATGGCCTATTGGAATGGCTACGCTGTCACGGAAATTCCTGTTCCCCATCATAAGCGGCAGTTCGGGACGTCAAAATTCGGGATTAACCGTTTTGTAAACGGTTTCTTTGATCTCGTGACCCTCCTCTTTCTGCGCCGGTACATGGCCAACCCTCTGCATTTCTTCGGTCTTCTCAGCCTGGTGCTTATTCTGGCCGGTCTGGGTATTCTGGGGTATTTCGGTGTGCAGTGGGCCATGGGGGAGTCTCTGCATGTGCGGCCTCTCATACTCTTCGCGGTAACGTCAATTATTGTGGGGGTTCAGTTTTTCTCCATCGGATTGCTGGGAGAGCTTTTTATCAATACCGGAGGCACGCGCTTTTCCACCATAAAAGAACGGGGGGGAGCAGCTGCACAGCGACGGGAGGAACGAAGTCAGTGAAACCTTCCTACAGCAGATCACGGTATATTTCCCGACGGCGCGGCGGAACGAAAGGTTCTTCCGGGCGGGGCTCCGCTCTTCCGCGAAAGGGGCGGATCCGTGCGGTTCTGCTCGTGCTTATTGCGGCATTTCTGATATACTGGAGTGCGCGCATCGTGTATTCCGGCAATGAGTCAGCTCCATCCGATACAGCACCGAAAGAGACAACCGTCGCGGCGCAATCCGCTCCCGATACAACCGCGCAGGAGGCGGTTGCCGCAGAGAGTGAAACTGCCCCGCCTGAAGTGACGGCCTCTGAAATTGTACCTGAGGGGTTTCTTACAGAGGAGGAAATCCCAGCTCTGGCGTCGGTGATGGGCGGTTTTCGCCCCGAAGATACACTGGTGTGGAAAGACAGGTCCGTGCAGGTATTTACCAGCCTGGAGACCTCCCTCAATAAGCTCAGTCGAATGTACATGCAGGAATACCGTCCCCGCTACGGTGCTGTTGTTGTGTTTCAGCCGCGCACCGGCCGCGTTCTGGGGTTGCACAGTTATGTGAATCCAGATAATGACAGTACCGTTCAATCCCTGGATATGCCCCTGTACACCAACGGCTCCATACCGGCAGCATCCATTGCAAAGATCATATCAGCTACGGCAGCACTGGAAGTTCTTGCATATACCTCACGGAGCCGTATTGCCTATCGGGGAAAAAAACATACCCTGTATAAAAGCCAGATTGCCGATACGGGGGATTTTCCCGAGGAGGTCAGTCTGCGGCGGGCTTTTGCGGAATCCCTGAATCCGGTGTTCGGCAGTATCGGAGCGCACCGTCTTGGGGCCAACAACCTTATGAAATACGCCCAGAGCTACGGTTTCAATACGCAAATCCCCTTTGTTCGTGCCGTGGATTCAAGCCGCTTTCCCTATCCGGACGGTTCGTACGCAGCAGCTGAACACGCATCGGGATTTACGGATTCAACGACCATGTCTCCTCTTCATGGGGCACTTATTGCGGGAGCTGTTGCCAATAAGGGAGTGATTATCCGTCCGCGGATTATCGATTCAGTACGGGATATTGCTGCGGATTCTGTGGTTTTCAGGTCAGCGGGGAAGCTGTGGCGCCGGGCATTTCGCAGCCAGACCTATGATGACCTGAATATTCTTATGAAAGATGTAACGGTGTACGGGACAGCACGAACCGCCTTTCGTCATATCAAAAATTCTCCGCGTTTTGACGGATACTCCTACGGGGGAAAGACCGGCAGTATCGATATGGATGGTCGGGGCGGGGTTGACTGGTTTATCGGCTATCTGCGTGACAGCAGTGTGAGCCGGAATGTGGCCTGTGCGGTCCTGCTGGTAAACGCTCCGCGCTGGCGCGGACGGTCGTCGTACATCGGAGCCGAGCTGATGCGGCGTCATATTATGGCTTTGCAGAAACGGCGGGAACAGGAAAAGATACATGAAGAGCAACTGAAACAAACGAAAGATACGAGTGAGACAGACCATGGATAATACTACATATTACTCCGCTTTTACAGCGGTTATCGGGCGGCCCAACAGCGGAAAGTCGACCCTCATGAACAGCATCGTGGGAGATCCCATTGCGATCGTTTCCCCCATGCCGCAGACCACGCAGAAGAATATGCGCGGTATCTGTACAGGAGATAATTTTCAGATCGTTTTTGTGGATACGCCGGGTATTCACATGGGAAAACATAAACTGAACCGAACCATCTCGGAGTATGCCCTTTCCACTATTACCGATCAGGGCATTGATATTGTCTGTTACCTGGTTGATCTGTCCCGGGATCCTGGTCCGGAGGAAGGACGTCTGGCGGAGGTTGCCGTACAGGCGTCGGAAAAAAAACAGGTTGTTCTGATCTTTAACAAGGTGGATCTCTTCACGATTGATAAGGCCATGGAGCGTAAAGAATCATTCCTGAAGGCGTATCCCGGTCTTACGGATCTGAAGTCCCTTATGATCAGTTCCACTGCTGATAACGCCGGTGAAGTCTTTGTCGATTTCCTCCGCCCGCTCCTTCCGGAAGGGCCGATGTACTATCCCGCCGATGAAATCAGCGATTCCCATCTTCGTCACTTTGCGGCGGAATATGTTCGAAAGCAGATTATCAGTCTGACCTATCAGGAGGTTCCTCATGCCGCGTATGTTGAGATTATTTCGTACACCGAAAAGGACGGACTTCATGAAATATCGGCGGATATCCATGTGGAAACCACGGGACAGAAAAAGATTCTTATCGGCAGCAAAGGGGCGACGATTGCCCGTATTCGCCGTCAGTCGGAGTGGCGGATGCGCAAACTGACCGGCGACAAGGTGAAGTTTTCCCTCTTTGTGAAGGTAACACCCCACTGGCGGGATAAGGTCTCAAACCTGAAAGAGTTCGGTTTTCTTGAGTGATGAATCGGTAAAAATGTGAATGTAGACTGGGAACTGAGGAGTGTCAGCGTGAATACAGCAAAAGAAAAAGTGTTATGGAATGACGAAAAAAGACGAATAGAAAAGATCCCTTTTATACAGACCATTCTGAAGAATTCATCCAATCTGTCTGAATTTTCGGGGGCTCTGAAGGCCCGGATTGCTGAAGAGTTTAATGCATCAGTGCGTCTGCAGGAGTACCGCTCGCGCGCGGCGGCCGGCTATGAAGCCTTCACAGATCTTTCCTGGCGCGATTACGCATGGATCGCCCTCAGTCACATCCTTGAACGGGAGGGGGACTGTTTCTTTGATACAACAATCCATGCAGAGGTTACATCCCGTCCCCTGGCCCGATTCTGGGAGTTCTGTTGGGAGGGAAAGAATATTTCCCGGGATCTTCTGGAAGAGTTGATTCATCTGTTTGCACAGGCCGACGGTATCTTCCCCGCTCCCCAGGTTACGGAAGAAGAGATCTATTCATGGATGAGAGTGCATCCCACCGGGCTGGAAGCTGATATTATTGCCCGCCGCAAAAAGAACCGGGAGCGTATTATCAACTGCCTTGTCGATGATATTGACGCCGGAATCATCGGCGGGAAGCGCTATCGCTTCAGTCCTTCGGAAGATACACGGGAAAAGAAGCGGGAAAAAGTACGTGCCTGGTGGCAGGAGAGTCTCTTTCATCTGAAATGTGCAATCCGGTCAACCCGGCGCCTGGTTCGCTATCTCGGCGGCAGCATCGATTCCGGGACCCGGGATATCATGCTGCGGGCCGAAGAGAAAGGTATTCCGATCTTTGTCAATCCCTATTATCTGTCTCTGCTCAACACGGGGGAGTACCGTGACTGCGGCGATGATGCGGCAATACGCATGTATGTGTTTTACAGCGAATGTCTCATCCATGAATTCGGTTCCATTGAGGCCTGGGAAAAAGAGGACCGCGTGGTGATCGGTGAACCCAATGCTGCAGGGTGGATTCTTCCTTCTCACAGTATTCACCGCCGCTACCCGGAAGTGGCAATACTGATTCCCGATACGGTGGGACGGGCCTGCGGGGGATTATGCTCGTCATGTCAGCGGATGTACGGTTTTCAGAGCGGTGATTTCAATTTCGATCTCTCAAAGCTCGAACCCAAAGAGTCCTGGAAGGATAAGCTGGAACGGATTCTGGCCTATTACGAAGAAGATTCGCAGCTGCGGGATATTCTCATAACCGGAGGGGATGCCCTCATGAGCGGAAATCGTTCTCTGGCATATCTCTTTGACCGGATTATTGCCATGGTGCAGCGCAAAAAAGAGAGAAATGCCTCGCGTTCTGAGAAATATGCCGAAATCAAGCGTATCCGCCTGGGAACACGTTTGCCGGTTTATCTGCCCCAGCGGGTGGATGAGGAACTGGTGCAGATTCTGCAGGATTTTAAGAAACGGGCGGCGGCTCTGGGCATTGAGCAATGCCTGATTCAGACTCATTTTGAGTCGGCCATGGAGATCACTCCGGAAGTCAGGACGGCTGTTTCCGGGATTCTCAAATCCGGTTGGTATATTACGAATCAGCAGGTGTTTACTTCCGCCGCATCCCTGCGGGGGCATACGGCAAAACTCCGGGCGGCCCTCAACGATGTCGGGATTGTTCCCTACTATACCTTTTCCGTAAAGGGTTTTCGGGAGAATCGGCGTAACTTTGCGACGAATGCCCGTATTGCTCAGGAAGAGCGCGAGGAAAAATGCATTGGCATAACCACTGCTTCCACAGAATTTGTGCGCTCTGATACGGCACATCTTCCGGCGCGGCTGAAGGAGTTTCGCCGGAATGAAGAAATTCCCTTTCTTGCGTCGGACCGGAGCGTCATCAACCTTCCCGGTGTCGGCAAGAGCCTGACCTATCGCACGGTGGGGTTTACCGATGACGGCCGGCGGATTCTTGAGTTTGATCATGATGCCAACCGTCGGCACAGCCCCGTGGTCGATAAGATGGGGCGGGTCATTATTATCGAATCCAAATCTGTCTGTCAGTATCTGCGTGAACTGGAGGATATGGGGGAATCCCCGGAAATCTACGAATCAATCTTCGGGTATCATGTATCGGAAACAGAGCCGCGCTATCCCCTGTTCTCATATCCGGACTATGATTTTACTCTCACCGAAGAAATGACGAATTTTGATTATCCGGCTTCATAGGGCCAAGGGCTTTTCGTTTTAAAACCGGGCAGGGAGCGGTTCTCTCTGCCCGGTGGTGGTTTAGGGTATCTGTACTGTCCGGCGGGAATAATCTGTTTTGAAGATGTACGTGCCCGCGGGCAGACCTGCTGGAAGTGTCCAGGAGCAGCGTCCCTGTTGCGGAACAGCTTTGCGGTGCAGGACTACTCGGCCGCGCGGAGTCACGAGCGTTCCCGTGCGGGGGGTGTGCGCTGCTATCTGCAGCGTATTTCCCTGCCGGCGGATCCGCCTCGTTTTCGCAGGGGAGCTTTCTGTATTCACTGGTGCCGTTGAACCGCTCAGGGGGATCGGGTTTTCGCACCATTTCTGCACATCTTTCATGGGAACAATACGGGCCGCATCGTAGGTTTTGAGGGCATAGGTGATAAACTCCTCGATTATTGCCTGCCGATCAAGGGGATCGGGACATCCCTGGGCGTTACTGTTCCATCCACTGGTGTAATACTGGCTGTGAACCCCCAGAAGCATGGGGGCACGATTGCCCTCCATCCGCAGATCGAGGGTGTTTTTCAGGACAGCCAGAGCTTCTTCTTTGGTGAGGTTTGCCTCCTGAAAGTAATAGAGATTATAATCGAGGCCGCTGATTTTGCCGTTTTCGGGATCAAAGGCGCCGGGCTTTCCGAGGCTGCTGAAATGATCGGCCAAACGCTGACGGAAGCCTGGCTCTATGCCGTACTGTTCACAGCGTTCATCCGCGGGAACCACCACGGCGTAGCAGGGAAGCTCCCAGATTTCACCGTGAGATGGGCTTTGGTAGGACATCTCCTTGGTACCCAGCTCTTCTGCCATGTAAACGTGACCGGGACTGAGGTGGTCAAGGGTGTAGGGCCAGTAGAAATCGGTGCCGTCCTGTGATCGATCAAGTCCTTCTTCAATACTGCAGTC
>JBNJDQ010000033.1:0-19308 GCA_051745065.1 Fibrobacterota bacterium | reverse complement strand
TTCCTTCGTCGGAGTACACTGCTCCGAACCGCTTTGGTCTTGCCGGAAAAACTGCTGTTACGGATCATGGGGTGAACCGCCGCAGGCGCGCACGGATCACGGCTGTTTCCGGCGGCCTCGAAGTGGCTCTTGCCCAAAGTGGTTCATACCGTGTGGATATTCTGAACCCCCGTGGCCAGCGCGTTGCCCGTCTGCATGACGGACAGCTGAATGCGGGAAAAACCCGCTTCTCAACGGAACAGCTGAATCTTACTGCGGGCTATTACATCGTGCAACTGCGGGGAGAAACGGTGCTGCGCAGTTTCGAAATGATTCGATAGATATTTTTATGCACTCTTATACACGAAGGGCCCGCCGGGTCCTTCTTTTTTTATATATTTTCAGGAAATAAATTCTAACAGGTAACATCCCGCGGGAGGATTTTTATGGATATGAGTGCAGTTCTTGAAGGAAAACAGGAGCTCTCCGAAAGCCGCAAGGCGTTTCTTGTCAAAACGTACAATCATCTTTTTGGTGCAATTCTGCTCTTTACAGGGCTGGAGGTCTTTTATTTTACATCGGGGTTTGCCCGCCAGATCAGCGGGGCCATGATGAATAACTGGCTTTTGGTGCTGGGCGGTTTCATGCTGGTGAGCTGGATGGCACGCTCCGCGGCGTATAAGGCAAAGTCCCGTCAGAGTGAGTATGCCGCTTTGGGGGCCTTCGTATTTGTGGAGTCGATTATCTTTGCGCCCCTTTTACTGATGGCGGAAATGTACGCCCCCGGGGCAATTCAGAGTGCTGCAGTGACCACTCTGATCGGTTTTGCCGGCCTGACCTGGCTGGCTCTGAGCACGGGAAAGGATTTCTCATTTCTCGGCAGTTTTCTTAAATGGGCGGGCATCGGTGCCCTGGCGGCGATTGTTTCAAGTCTGATCTTTGGCTTTACTCTGGGGACATTATTCAGTGTACTCATGATTTTTGTCGCCGGTGCAGCCATTCTTTTTGATACCTCCGTGATCCTGCGGGAATTCCCCGAAGATCGCTATGTCGCTGCGTCTCTGGAGCTTTTTGCCTCTGTGGCATTGCTGTTCTGGTATGTCCTGCGCCTCTTTATGGCCTTTGGCCGGGATTAGGTGGATCTGATATTCTGGGCGGATCTTTTCGGCACGGCGGTCTTTGCGGTCAGCGGTGCCATGGTTGCCGCCCGGCGGGAGATGGACATCTTCGGCGGTGTGGTTCTCAGTTATGTAACGGCCCTGGGCGGCGGTACCCTGCGGGATGTTCTCCTTGATGCGGGGCCGGTTTTCTGGATTGAACAGGAGGTCTACCTGGCGACGGTGGCCGTTACTTCCGTGGTGACATTCTTTTTCTTCCGCAATATTGTAATTCCCCGCAGGGTTTTCCTTCTCTTTGACGCCTTTGGACTCGCTGTCTTTACGGGAATCGGGACAATGGTTGGCTATGCCGAGACGGGGTCCGCATCGGTTTCCCTGTTGACCGGTGTCATGACGGGGGTGGCTGGCGGTGTCATTCGTGATGTTCTGGCCGATGATATCCCGCTTATTCTGCGGCGTGAGATCTATGCAACGGCATCTTTCTTCGGCTCCCTTGTTTATCTTATGCTTATCTCTCTTGGTACGTCCCAGCCCCGGGCGATGTTCTGCGCTGTTTCGGCGGTGTTGATTATTCGAATTACTGCAATTATCCGCCGTTTGTCCCTGCCGCGCATTTTAATCCGAAGCGGCTGAATACAGCTGTTTATTCTATTCTCCTCCCGAAGAGATGTGGAGTAAACTATTTTTACACAGGAGTAAACCATTTTACGGAGTGTGGATATGCGTATCTTTGCAAGTGCAGTTATTCTCGGTGCCCTGCTTCTGGGGGGCTGTTCCGAGGCGGAAACAGAAAAAACCGATGGTGCATCACAGACAGATGTACAGAAAGAACAGAACCTTGCGGAAACCCAGGGCAAACGTACGGTGAAGCGCGTACGCAGACAGGAGGATGCTCCTTCAGAGGAACGACGTGTTAAGCGTGTGCGCCGCACTGACGATGAGACCACGGTGGAAACGGAAACGACCGTAAAAGAGGGCAAAACCGTGCGCCGGGTGCGTCGCAAAAAAAGGAATGATGAGTCTGCAGAGGTTGAACGCTCCTCTGACGCGCGGGTGGTCCGGCGCAGACGCAACAGCCGAAGCACCGCTTCCCGCAAAGCTTCCGATACTCCCGTGGAAAGTGCCGAAGAATCTTCTCAGAGCGTGGAAGCAACATCTGTCAACAGGGCAACGAAAGATACACTTACCGACCGTGAACGTGCGGAAAAAGCCTACGAAGAGCTTGAAGAAAAGGCGGACAGCGCCAAGAGTATGAACAGAAAGTAGATCATGAAGTTTGTTTTTTTTGGAACTGCCGATTTTGGCTGCCCTGCTCTGCGGGGTGTGATCGAAGCGGGGCATGAGCTGAAAGCCGTGGTGACAAAACCACCCCGGCGCCGGGGGAGGGGGCGAAAGGAAGTGCCGACTCCCCTTGACCGCTTCGTGCAGGATTATGCGCCCCAGGTGCCGGTTTTTCGCCCGGATTCCCTGCAGGATCCTTCTTTTATTGCAACCCTTGAAAAAATCGAGGCGGATGTTTTTGTTGTGGTTGCCTTTACGATCCTTCCGGAAGCGGTTTTTTCCATACCGCCGCGGGGTACCTTTAACATTCATGCAGCACTTCTGCCGCAGTTTCGCGGTCCCGCACCGATTCACCGGGCCGTTGAAGAGGGTGCTGAAAAAACGGGCATTACCGTATTTCGTATTGATCGCGGCATTGATACGGGCAGTATTCTTCTGCAGAAAGAGACTGCTCTGGAGCCGTCAGATACGACGCCCCGTCTCTATGATCGGCTCAGCCGGCTCGGTGCGGAAGCTCTTGTTGAGGCCTTTGCTTTAATAGATGCCGGCCGCGATGAGTATCGCCGGCAGGATCATCGCATGGCCACAAAGGCACCGCTTCTGAAAAAAAGCGAAGGGCGAATTTCCTGGAATGAGTCTGCCCAGGCCATTGAACGGAAGATCAGGGCATTCCGGCCATTTCCGGGAACTTTTACAGAGATCAACGATACAACGGTTGTTATCACAGCAGCATCGGCGGAGAAAACGTCGGCCCATGCGGCACCGGGGACAATTCTCCGGGCACATAAGAAAGATCTTCATATTGCCTGCGGGGAAGGTGTACTCAAAGTTGAGCGCCTGAAACCTGCGGGTAAACGTGAGATGGATGTATCTGCATATTTGAACGGAGCTCAATTAGAAGAAGGGTATAGAATTACATGAACGCTCGTCTGGCAGCCTATACGGTGCTGAACAAATTTGTCAATGAAAAAGAGAATCTTGAAGATGCGGTGGATGCAGTCTTTTCTGCCAACAGAATATCCCCGCGGGACCGTTCCCTCGCCTTTGAAATAATCTATGGTACTATACGTCAGAAACTCTACCTGGATCATCTGACCGATGCCCGTCTCAACAGCAAGTTCCACGGAGAAAAGAAACTGCGTATTATTATTGAGACCGCATTGTATCAAATTATCTATCTTGATAAGATACCCAATCACAGTGCCGTGGATGAGGCGGTTAAATTGACCAAGGATGTTGCCAATTTCGGTTTGAGCAGGGTCGTGAACGGGGTGTTGCGTACCATCGAGCGGGATCTGAAAGCCAATGCCATTCCCCTTGATCCGGCCATGGCGGCACATGAAAAGCTTGCGGTGAAATATTCCCATCCGGCACCACTTGTTAAGAAATGGCTTGCCGATTTCGGTAAGGCTAAAACTGTAAAGCTTTTGAAGTTTAATAATAAAAAACCCGATATGTATATTCGGCGCAGTCTGACAAATACCAATGAGCCCCGTTTTGTACGTGATCTCGCTGATGTTCTGCAGAAGCGTTTCGGCATGGGCTATCGAAAGCTCTATTTTAAACTCAAACCCGGTATCAAACCTGTGGACCTCGAAAGTTTTCAGGCAGGGCATCTGACTGTTCAGTCTCCCTCTTCGGGATGGGCGGTATCTCTGCTTGAGTGCCATCCCGGCGAAACAGTTCTGGATATGTGCGCCGCTCCCGGCGGCAAAACAACTCTTATTGCGGACATTGTCGGAGAAACAGGTCGGGTTGTTGCCGCGGATCTGAAGAGTGGACGGATTTTGCGGATTCGCCAGAATATGAAACGGATGCTGCAGAAAAACATCTTTGCCTTTGTGCAGGATGCAAACCGTCCGGCCGTGCGCGGAACCTTTCATAAAATTTTGCTGGATGCTCCCTGCAGCGGAACGGGGGTTATGCATCGTCACCCCGATTCACGTCTTTTTAAATCCCAGGAGGATATTGAGCGCCTGGCTGAGCTGCAAAAACGTATCCTGCGCAGTGCCGCAGAGCTTTTGGCCCCGGGAGGAGTGCTTGTATATGCAACCTGCTCCATTGAATATGAAGAAAACCAGGGTGTTGTGGAGGGTTTTCTCAAAGAATTTCCCGCATTTTATCTGGAGCGTGCTCAGGACTTTGCCGAGGCTGATTACTGTGATTCCGCCGGGTATTTGAATATTAAACCCTTCCGGCACGGGACAGATGGAATGTTTGCCGCCCGGCTGGTTAAAAAAGGTGATGCCTAAGATCTCAGTGGCTGTTGTTTTCCTGCTGCTGGCAGCCTGTGCTTCACCATGCGCAGAGAGACCTTCGCTCATTTATGCTGCGTGATTTCGAGCTTTGGGATGCCCGGTCTGCGGATAATGTCCGGACCGCCCGTCCCCGTGTTGAATCACCGCGTTGGGACGGTAATGGTATTGCCGTGATGGGGCGTGCTCTTCGCTCGGTTCGTGCATCCTTCAGGGAAATGGATTCTGATATCGTACAGGATACGCGGTAGTGAAAAAAGTCGAAGAATATTATATAAAAGTGGGCTACAGACGTACTGCAAAAGATATATTTGATGAAGTGGAGATCGTTACTGCCCGCTTTAAACGAGATGGGTGGGACCTGGATGATGCAGTGATCGACAACTCCCTTAATTTTATTACCCTGTTTTTTGTGAAAGAAATTGACCCCATGAGGATGATTTAGGAGGATGATTTGAAGTACGAAATTGAAGAGATGGGCGAATATTTAATTATTCATATTATCGGAGATATGACACAGAAGCACCGTCTTGAAATTCTTGAAGAAGCAATTTATGATCATATCGAGGCAGGGCATCATACATTTGTATATAACCTCGAAAAGGTGGAAAAGATTGACCTTGACGGTATTGATCTTTTTATCAGTTGCCTTACGGATGTTACGGAACACGGTGGCGGTGTATATATCGTTGTTGAGGATAATTCGGTAATGGAGGTTCTTAAGGCGAACAGTCTTGATAAGTTAATTCGCATCTACGAAGATGATGATGAGTTTGCCGCAGAACATGGTATTTCGACACTTCAGTAACTGCCTTTACCCTGCAGCGGTTCTTGCGGGATTGCTGTGGGCATGCAGCCCCTCCGCTGTAGTAACGGAACAGGGCGGCAGCAGGGTCGAGCTCTCCCGGATTGCCGTTGAAAAACAGTGTGTTCCCCTTAAACTGTTTACGGGAAGTCTTGCCTTTCGCACGGACCGGGGGAGTATGCAGCTGAATCTGAATGATCTTGCTTCACTCACTTTTGAAGATGCCGTCGTTCAACGGGGCGGTCATGCATGGATTCAATGTACCGCGGTCCTTGCTGATACGGAAAACCCCCAAACCCTTGAAGGATACCTGCGCATTACCGATACCCTATGGGGAAAGAGTGACTTCGGTCCGTACAGCATCGATATGGGAGCCGTGGAAGGAGTTGAGTTTAACCCGCAGGATGAAGAGTAGGAGTATTTCATGGGTAAATCCCGTTTTCTCAGGCCTTTTACGTATTTCAGTATTGCCGTACTGCTCTCTGCGGCGGCAGCAGCTGCTCTTTTTCTTTACACGCAGAGAGACCATCTTTTTATACCGGGTTCCCGAAAATCTTCGCAGAAACTTTTTAAAGCAGGTAAACCGCGTCAGGGATTACGAAATATCAACAGTCTTCCGCCGCAGGAACGGGGAACTGCAGAGAATCTTCTCTGGAAAGGGAAGTTTTCATATCTGGCAACGTGGAAAAAGTATAATGATTCCGCATGGAAATCCTATGGTACAGATCCTGATGACTGGTTCAGCTCTCCCCTTCTTGAGGAGGGGGTTACAGCCCTGAAACGGGCGGCGGAAGTAGAGGAAACCTTTGAAGAAGCGTCTCTGTATCTCGGTTTGATATACATGGAAAAGGGCCAGTATCAGCGTTCAGCAAAGCATTTTCGGTCTCTTCTTCAGCATAATCCGGATCATCCCCTGGGGCTCTTAAATTACGGAATCCTGTTGTCCCGTATGGAGCAGTATGAACGGTCCGTTCGCGTTCTTGAAAAGGGCCTTGCCCTGGATACAAAGAAGAAGAATTTTCTGAAAAATTTATTCTGGATACATGCATTTAAACTGAAGTCTTATGAAGAAGCTATTTCCTACGGTGACCGGTATCTGCGCGCCTCAAAGGGGAAAAACGACTTTTACGATAAGCCAAAGGTCACCACGGATATGCGGGCCATTCTTGCGCGGTTTCCCGAATATGACAGTGATACTCTTGTAATCCACCGGGATGAACCGCGGGAGTTTAAACCGCGCCGATCTGCTGTACGGATGAGAGAAAAAAAACGAGGAAATGATAATGAAAATTGATATGCATCTTGATACCTTTAAAAAACGCATTGTTGAAGGATATCCGGTAAATCCGGTTATATACTGCAGAACAATACTCCACCGGGTTTCCCGTACCTATGCCCTGACGATTCGTTCCCTGGGCCAGCCTTTCCGTGAACCCGTGCTTATCGGGTATCTGCTGTGCCGTATTGCCGATACCTATGAAGATTCCCCGGCTCTGCCGTACAAAGAGAAACTCGCCGCTCTCTCAGCGTATCGACGAATCTTTACTGAATCCGGGGAAGATCAGAAGCAGGCTGATGCTATCTACTCCTATGTTCAGAAGTACTTTTGCATTGCCGATAACGAGGAATTCCTTGCAACCTATATTGCACCGGTAATTGAACGGTACCGCGCTCTGCCTGTTGATGTCCAGCAGATTATGCGACGCACTGTGACAGAAATGATAGACGGCATGAAAAAAACGGTTCAAATGCAGCACGAGACCGGAACTATCGGTACAGAAACGGAAGAAGAGCTTGATCAGTATTGCTATTATGTTGCCGGCACGGTGGGGAATATGCTTACGGATCTGTTTCATCATTATTCCCCCTGGGTAAATGACGCCCTGTATAAAAAAATGAAATACTATAATGCTGATTTCGGCCGGGCATTGCAGTTGACCAATATCATCAAGGATGCCATTGGAGATCTGCGCCGGGGTGTCAGCTTTATTCCCCGGGATATTGCGCGGCGCTATAATGTATCTCCCGACGAGATTCATCTGGAGGAAAACCGGGATAAGGCACACCGCATCATGACGCGGCTTATTGTAAAAGCCCTGGGGGATTTGAATCGGTCGATGGAGTACAGTATACTCATTCCCAAGGCAGAGCCGCGGGTCCGTGTTTTTTGTATGATGCCCGTGCTCTTTGCGGTAAAAACCCTGGCTGTGGCTGTGCAGAATGATGATCTTTTTAATCCCGAAACCAAAATTAAAATTTCCCGGGACGAAGTAAAAGCAACGATTCGTTTTCTGGTTATCAACTGTATTTGGGATTACCGCGTGGTACGGGAGTATCTCTCCTCCCTTGAAGAAATTGAAAAGAAAATGGACATTACCGTTCCGCATCGGTTTTATTTTGATGAGAGTCTCCCCGTCGTGCATATTGGCGATCGTGATGCCCATGCCTGAATTCTGCATACATCTCTACACCGGAGAGGGCAAAGGGAAAACCACGGCTGCTGCAGGTCTTGCTCTGCGGATGCTTTCCTACGGCAGAACGGTCTGGTGGGTGCAGTTTCTCAAGGGCCGTCGCAGTGGTGAGCGGGATTTTTTTGAAAGCCATCCGTCATGCCGTGTTTTTGCCCGCGGGGGCACGGATTTTGTATATTTCCCCGATGATAATGACCGTCGCTGCTATGAAGAATTCCGGAAGGAGCTTCTGACTGCACTGGAGAAAAATCCCGCCCCGGATCTACTGGTGCTGGATGAAGTGGTCCATCTGGTACGTCTGAGGCTCTGGAGTCTTGATACGGTGCGTGAAATCTGCTCCTGCGGGAAAACCGAGATACTACTTACCGGAGCAGGAGCTTCACAGGAACTTATTGATATGGCTGATCTTGTTACTGAAATGCGAAATGTTCGTCATTACTTTGACGCCGGCATTTGTGCGCGCCGGGGGATTGAGTATTAACCCCTTGTTCAGCGGTTCTTCTCCCGTGGGGTTTCTTTGGCTGTATCGCCTGTTTCAACAGTGGCGAAACGGTCCAGCAGTTCGTTCAGGCGTACGGCGGCATGCTTCATATCTGCAGGCATTGCCCCGGTGGTGCAGCGGCGGCGCACATCTCCGCGGTGAAATGCCGCAATCACCCGGTCGATTTCTTCCACCGGATGGAGCAGATTTGTACGCAGGCTGTTGAGAAAAAGATTGCCCGCAAGGTAGATCAGCAGAGCCATTACTGTCACTGCCCAGGCGCCGGCTGTACCAAGGCTGCGTGCCCGTTCTTCCGCCTTTTCCATGGCAGTTCGGTTGATACGGTCGAGTTCGGATATTGCCCGGGATGTACGAAGAACAGCGGCGGTATCTCCGGAAAAGGCATCCTCCCATGAACTGTCAATGGTCGTGAGAACAGAGGTCTCCTGTTCTTCGGTGATATTTTTGTGGGCCCGCTCCAGAGAAGAACGAAACCGGTCCCGTGCATTATTGGTGACATGGCCGGCGCCAGCTTCCGACATGGCCGCGAGCATCTCCCGGGAGGCTGTTCGTGAATCACCGTTGTTGCGCAGAATGGTATCAACTGCCGGAGTCATCCGCATGAGGAGAAATACCGCACATGCCGCCATAATCAAATTGAAGCCGATTAATGCCCGGGCGCTGATACGTGTCATTCGGGCAAGTTTCATTTCTGAATCTCCTTTACAAAATTGGCAATTGCATTTTCATTGGATACCACAACGAGGGTTGCGTTCTCCTGAAGAGGCTGTCGCGGATCCGGAATGTTGATGCGGCTTTCCCCGGGAGTGCGCATACCGGCAACTGTTATGCCGTACCGGCGGGGCAGGGCCAGGTCAATGAGGGTCTTACCCTTCATCGATTCCTGTACTTTTATTTCCGTCAGATGGAGGTCATTTCCCAGAAGATTGTCAACAATGACATTACGGAAAAGGAGGCGGTTTGCAAAGCGTTTGCCGAACTCCTGTTCGGGATTTACAATCTGGTGTGCGCCCAAAAGTGTCAGTATGCGCCGGTGCATTACATTGTTTGCCCGGGCAATAACAAGAGGGACCCCCATTTGCCGCAGCAGTGCAGTGCAGATAATTGAGGCCTCCTTGGAATCATCGCCGATTGCGCAGACTGCAGAATTGCGGCGCCCCGGCTCCAGTCGAGCCAATTCGGCTTCGTCCGTAGCGTCCATGGCCACGGCTTCCGTGACGAATTCTGCCGCTTCTTCCACAAGGGGTCTGCGCCGGTCAACGGCAAGTACTTCGGCACCTTTTTCGGAGAGTGTTCGGGCCAGAGACATGCCGAACTGTCCAAGACCGATAATAAGAATCTGTTCTGCCATGGTGTATCCTTTCAGGTGAGGGGAATCCGGGCTTCGGGGTAATAGGCTTTTGACTGACGGCCCGCCTGACCGGTCAGCATAATAAGTGTGAGTGGACCGATACGGCCGATGAACATTATGAAACTGATGATGATTTTACCAATAAGATTGAGTTCTCCCGTGGCACCGATGGAGAGACCCACCGTTGACAGAGCGGAGACTGCTTCGTAGACCAGCTTTCGTGTATCGGTGGTCTGGGTCAGTTCCAGGAGTATGATTGATATAAACAGGGCAGCGGCGGCGGTTAGAAGGATCGTCAGAGCCCTGAACACGATTGCCACGGGGATACGCCGTGATCCTGTGAGTATCAGCGGCCGGTTCTGCCGTTCCGCATACAGTGTCATTACAAGCACTGCAAGAACCGTTGTTTTGATTCCCCCCGCCGTACCGCCGGGACTGCCGCCTATGAACATCAGGAGCAGCTGAATCAGGTATGCCGGTGTGCTGATGTTTTCAAGGGGAACACTGTTGAAACCTGCTGTGCGCAGAGTCACTGACTGAAACAGGGCATTGGATATTTTTTCGGTGAAAGGCAGATCGGAAAGAAAACCGTGCCATTCAAAGAGGAGCGTGGCTCCTGTACCAAGCAGTAGCAGCAGCATGGATACAGTCAAAGGCAGCCTGACTGCAGGAGGAAGGGGCATGCGTCTGATCCAGCGGGGAATGAAAACTGCTGTCATCGGTGCCAGCCCCCCCAGAATAATCAGTATGGAAACCGTGTGCAGTACAAGGGGGTTGTTGCTGTATGGAATGAGGCTGTTTTCCTGGAGGGCAAATCCTGCATTGCAGAAGGCGGATATGGCCGTGAAAACCGCACGCCAGAGGGCTGTTCCCAGAGAATCCCCGGCAGCGAGAAACCCCGTCAGAAGAAGGACGGCCCCGACGGCTTCCGCTACTGCGGTGAACACAAGAATATTTTTGAGTCCCTCCACAAGGCTGCGGGTTCCCATATCGGTAAAAGAGGCCACAATCCGTTCCTGCCGAAGGCTCACTTTCCGCCCCAGAGCGTGGATTACAAGGGTTGTGATTCCCATAATTCCCAGTCCACCCAGCTGAATAAGCATAAGGATGATTCCCTGGCCGGCCATGGTGAAATCTGCGGGAGTATTGCGTACAATAAGACCGGTAACACAGACTGCGCTGGTTGACGTAAAGAATGCGTCCACCGGGGAGATGATGCCATGTGTGGCCCAGGGCAGCAGCAGAAGCAGGGTTCCTGTAATGGTCAGGAGGCCGAAAGTGCTCAACAGAACGCGTTCCGGGTGAGAGTTCAACGCTTCAAGGATATAGCGGAGATTTCCCCGGATATGTCTTTTTTGAAGTCCCGCAGCAAGGGCGCCTGCAGCATTTACCGCACAGGCAAGTGCCAGGGAGGTTTCTGCTGTGCTGCTGAGGGTTGCCCACAGGGGGATCACCAGGAAAAACCGTGCAGCCGGGGGATGAAAGAAGCCGTTTGTATGGCGTATGGAATGAATGAGGCCGGCCGCGGCTGGGTACCACAGGGTAAAAAGAAACAGGGGGAGACGAAGAAATTCGATGGAGTCCATGGGAAAAATCAGCCAGAGAAGACCGCTGGCCGCGGCCCCGGTGGTAAATATACCCGTGGAGAACGATGAGAACCGGCGTTTATCCTGCAGTGACAGAATTGATCGCAGAGCAGTGTAGCCCGTAAGGAGAAAGAGAATGGGGCTGTTTCCGATATAGTACGTCAGTACCGCAGCAGATCCGGCAATGGGTATGCTTTTAAAAACAGCCTCAGTTCGAAATATTGAGATGCCGGCACTGACAATGGTTATTGCGGCGGCACCGGCGGGAAGATATTCCGAAACAGCGGGGACGCCCGAGGAAAAAACAGCTACCAGGGCTGCTGCCGGAATCAGCAGAATGAGGGGCAGAAACAGTCGAAACGCGGCGTGGGCAGAAAGGGTGCCAGTCATGGACGAACCTCTTCTTTTCGACTGTTTAATACCAACATCTGAAGGCGGTTATGGATGTTAGCCGTGCTGGTGTCGGGATCAAAATCCAGGGATATGACCGTACTTTCAGGATGTTCCTGCTTAATGCTTTTGATCAGTCCTTTTCCTGTAATATGATTGGGCAGGCAACCGAAGGGCTGAATAATGAGAAAAGAGGCGATTCCCTTCTGCTGCCAGGTAAGGATCTCCCCGGGAATGAGCCAGCCTTCCCCCGTCCGGTAGGAAATATCCATCACCCGTTGTGCATTTTGGGCAATTGTATGAATGTCAGAGTGTGCTTCATAGTATTTGAAATTTTTCATGGGTCGTTCCACTGCGTTGATGACGGCTGAAAAAATACCTCCGTAGATTCTGCCCTGATATTTCTTGAATATACCTGCCCGGCTGTGACCGCGCTCAGCCATGACCTGCCAGTTTACTGCATCCTGTCGCCAGAACTCAATCATTGCAGGCAGAACTATTTCCATTCCGCTTTCCTCCAGATAGCGAAATATCTCATAGTTAGCTGTTGGGTGGTAGTTGACGAGGATTTCACCGATGATGCCGACCCGGGGGCGGCGTTCAGTTCGGTCTGTCTGTAATGCATTAAATGCGGTAACTGCCTGTGAAAGTTCTTTGAGTGCCCGGGAGAATCCCTTCCGGCGCAGGGTGGATAGTACACGTTTCAGGTGTGTTTCATGAAGCTCATCCGTGCTTCCTGCAACCGTTTCATAGGGGCGGCATTTATACAGCATATCGTCAAGAGCGTCGATCAGAGCCAGGCCGCGAAGGGTAAAGAGATTAAAACGCAGCTCATTCATACTGAAGCCCGGGTGAACATCTGTGGGATCTTTGAAATCGGTGGTGACTATGGGAACCTGGGGAAAGCCGGCTTCGTCAAGGGCTTTTCTTCCCAGGGCAGTATAATGCCCCGCACGGCAGTCGTGGCAGTTTTTGGCAAAAAGTACGGCGCAGTTATCCGCCTCCTCCCGATGTCGGCGCAGCCATTCGATATGTTCCCCCACATTGAGCTGGGCGGGAAAGCAGATATCGTTATGCACAAACTGCTTGCCCAGGGAAACCGCCCCCTGTCCGCCTTTTTTCAGGGCAATAGCATGGTATCCCTGATCCTTCAGGGCTTCTCCGAGAAGGGTGGTAAAGGATTTCGACAGATGGGGAATGAGTATCTTTTTCTGTCGGTCCTGCGGTGTGAACTGACGGCTGTAAGGTGCCTCCGGGACTTTTGTTGCCGTGTATGAGGAGATTTTGCGCCGCGTTCGTACGGTCTCAACAAAGGATGTTATACGAATTTTCAGAGGGCCCGGATTATCGCTTTCATCAATTTTAAGAATGAGAGGAACCTTGTTGGAGCTTTCCCGCATAATCCGTGATATCTCATCGCTGTAGACGGCGTCATGGCCGCATCCGAAGCTTACCAGCTGCACCAGTTCCGCTGCAGGAGTTGTAATGCTGAAGTATGCCGCGTTGATCAACTGCGTATGATAATTGTTTGTGAGATCTATGCGCAGGTCTTTTTGATTAATTTCCCTGCGGGGCAGAGCTTCATTGATGAGTACCGGAATGGAATAAGCGGTAAACAGAGTTGATATACGGTGATTTACCAGCATGTCCCCATGATAGGGGCGCGCGGCAAGTACTGCAGCAAAGGGCGCTTCATCACGCTGTGCCCACTCCAGAGCCCGCCGGCCTTCACGACGCAGGGAACGGACATATTTTTCCTGGGCTTCTCGTCCCGCTGCAAGGGCTGTACGGGCAGCTTTTTTCGACAGATTGAATTCCTCCCGGAGGAAATGCACTACCTGATCCCGCTGGAGGGAGTCATTGCTCCATTTGAAGGAGGGGGTCAGCTTTCGGACATCTGCAAAGCGCGGATCTGTAAAATCGCTGGTACGGATTATTTCCGGATATCCCTGCAGGACAGCGCAGTTCCACGAATTAATATTGGCAGCATGTTCCGGCAGGCTTTTCAGCATATACGGAAAAAACAGGGTATCCGCGCCGCGCCGGAGAAGTTCGCGCATATGGCCGTGAACCAGTTTAGCGGGAAAACAGACCGTATCTGAAGGAACCTGTTTGAGACCTTCCTCAAAAAGGGGATAGGTGCTTCGACCGGAGGTTACCACCCGGCAACCGAAACTGTTGAAGAGAGCTGTCCAGAAGGGGAGGGTGTGATAAAAATCAAGAACCAGAGGAATACCCACGGTTTCGCCGGTAAAATGCGGGGCCTTCGCTTCTGCTGCAGTCTTCAGCAGATATTGTTCGCGGTATTTCATGCAGTCCGGGACATCCCTGTGTGTTTGGGAGGGCTTTATCTGCGGTGTAACGTATTCACCCCGGGGACAGCGGTTCCCTTTAACAAAGCGCCGTCCTGTGCTGAACCGGGTGACTGTGCGGCTGCAGAGATTTGAACACAGGCGGCACGGCTCGATATTTTCCACGGTGTAGGAGAGTTTCTCCAGCCCCTGCCTTCCAATGAAGTCGCTGGGGCCGCTCTGATGCTTCTGGGCAAGCAGGGCGATGCCCAGGGCACCCATTTCCCCCGGGTGGGGCGGACGGAGTACCTCGCGTCCCGTGTAGTCAATCATGGCTTTAAGGACTGCATCGTTTTTGAACGTTCCCCCCTGTACGACGATTTTTTTGCCGAGGGCAGCGAAGTTGGAAACCCGTACAACCTTGGTAAAGAGATTTTCGATGACTGATCTGCACAGGCCGGCAAGAATGTCCTCCCGGGAGCGTCCCTGTTTCTGTTCGGTGATAATTGAGCTGTTCATAAACACTGTACACCGTGATCCCAAATCCGGGGGGTTGTGTGCTGTAAACGCGAGACCTGCAATATCCTGCGGCGCAACACCGATGGAGCGGGAATATGATTCGATAAAAGAACCGCATCCTGCGCTGCAGGCTTCATTGAGGATGATATCGGTAATAACACCCTGCTGCAGGAAGATTGCTTTCATATCCTGTCCGCCGAGGTCAAGTATGAAATCGGTTTCCGGTTCGTAGAAACATGCCGCCTCCTTATGGGCGATGGTTTCCACGGTATGGTAATCCGCCCCGAAGGCCTGTGCGAATAGATCCTCCCCGTAGCCCGTGGTGCCCACGGCATGGACGGTTACTTCTTTGCCGGCCTGCTCCATGCTGTCAAGAAATTCAAGCAATCCGCGACGGGCGGTTTCCATGGGTTCACCGCGATTACTGCGGTAGAAAGTGTAGAGAATCTCCCCCTGCGGTGAGATACAGACAAATTTTGTTGTTGTGGAGCCTGCGTCAATGCCGATGCTTACGGTAAGCTTTGCGGGCAGATCGGATATTGACGGCAGGGAGTCATCCATGGAATAGGAGCGCACAAAGGCCGTGCGTTCAGCAGAGGATGTAAAGAAAGGGGTTCCCGTGCTCAGAGGACGGTCGCGTAGATTATTTGAGAGGGTTTCCAGACTGGTGATTATCTCAGAGAGGGGGCGAAGATCTTCCCGGCGGTTCAGGGCGCTGTCAAGAGCCAGGGCGGCCCCGCGGGCTATGAGGGTTTGTGCATGGGCCGGAACAATGATCTGGTCTTCTGTCAGGTGCAGGCGTGTACGGAAGACGTTCTGCAGGGTCGGGTTGAAAAATATCGGCCCTCCCGCAAGAAGCACGGGACTGCGGATCTCCATGCCCTGGGCAAGCCCGCCGATGGTTTGTTTGGCAAGGGCATGCAGACAGGACCAGGCGATGTCCTCCCGGGGGATTCCCTGATTGAGCAGGGGCTGGATATCGGTTTTTGCAAACACGCCGCACCGTCCGGATATCTCGTATTCCTGTGTTCCCGCTGCAGCCCAGGTGTTGAAGTCCTCCACGGGAATATTCAGAAGCGATGCAATCTGGTCGATGAAGGCACCTGTTCCGCCGGCGCAGACACCGTTCATGCGCATATCCCGCACATTTTTGCGTGTTCCTTCCCTGTTTGGGCCGAAAAAGAGCATCTTGGCATCCTGCCCGCCCAGTTCAACAGCCGTTTGCGTCTGCGGATAGAGCTTTGATATGGCGATGGAGCCGGCAATCACCTCCTGCACATGAGCGGCATGAAGATGTGTTGCATACCCGGAACTCTGCGAACCCGTAAAAGCGATACGGCAGAGGGCCTGCCCTTTTTCCGGCAACCTGAGAGAGAGTTCCCGCAGGAGGCGGATCAACGTTGTAAGAGGTTGCCCGTCGTGGCGGTAATATTCCTGCTGTAAAACACCCTCCGGCGTAAGGACAACCGTTTTTACCGTTGTGGAACCGACGTCAATACCGATATTGAAATACTTTGTCACAGATAACCCGCTTTACTCTGAACCGAACGTCATACCCTTTAAAATACTAATCGCGGCGGCGGAGGTGATACAGTTAATTACGGTGCATGCTTCATCGCGCCTCTTCAGGACAGCCTGTGGGAAGGGATGGAAAAACGTCCTTCCCTGTGCGGTTTACCGCAAGAGCGGGCATCCCTGTGCTGACCTTTTAGACCATCACATTTCGTACAGTGCGCACAACCTCACTGTAGGGAACAGAACTGCAGCTGCCGAAGCCGTTCATACTTTTCAGTCGCAGGGGTTTTCCCATGGGCATGGTAATACCGCAGAGAAAGCGTGCCCCCGTACTGACTGTTGCTTCTTTGCCGGCGGCCGCGCGAAAGCGTTTCAGGGCATCTTTTACAAACCCGGGTTCCAGAGGAGGGCGTGGAGAGTGTATCATCTTGACGGGGGCACCGTCGCAGACTGAACAGTGACCGCAGTCCTGTGCCAGATTTTGACCAAAGTATCCTGCAAGATCACGGCATAGACAGCGGTTCTGCTCAAAAAAGGAAATCATTCCCGTAATGCGCGCCACTTCGCGGGTTTCCTTTGCGGCGAAGAGATCAGCCATTTTCCGGGCCAGGGCATCAATGTCAATATGTGCATGGTGTATCCGGTACACGTCAATTGCACGGGATGCTGAAAGCTCCAGAAGGTTTGCATTGTCGCAGTACTCCAGAGCCGAAACAGCCCGGCTGCGCTGCGCTCCGGTTTCCTCTGAAAAACGATCCAGATCAAGGGAGACCCAGGTTCGCTTCTTTTGTGCATAGGTGAAGAGTTCTTTCAGAAACTGACGCGGCTCACCGGAAAAACGGCTGAGTATTTCCGCTCCGGACAGATCCGATTTAAACCGATATGCACCGAAATATGTGTGTTTGGGAGTAAGGATGCCTTCCAGCTCAAGGTATACAAGAAGGGTTTTCAGAGGGAGAATACGAATATTGCTGTCCCGGCTGAGGGTATGATTCTGTACTTCCCACAGTGTGCCGGCATCGGCAAGTTGGCGAAGAACCACGGCGATTGAATCGCGGTCGGGGGTGTCACCGTAGATGAAATTCTCCAGTACGTGTACGCCGTCGCCGCAGGCAAAAAGATCACAGCGGGAAAATGTACCGTCCCGTCCGGCCCGGCCGATTTCCTGTGAATAGTTTTCGATGGATTTGGGCAGATCAAAGTGAATGATGCGTCGAATATCTTTTTTGTCAATTCCCATGCCGAAGGCGATGGTTGCTGTGATTATCTGAATCTGACCATCCATAAAAAGCTTTTGAATCTTCTGCCGGTCAGCATGTTTTTTTCCGGCGTGGTATGCCTGTGCGGAAAACCCGGCCTGCTGCAGGCGTGCTGCGGTTTCCTCGGCGGTGTGCTGAAGCGTGACATATACAATGGTGCTTCCCGATGAATCCTGAAGGCGTTTTTTCAGCAGGTCCATTTTGTGTTCCTGCGCCACGGGGAGAACAGTAATGTGAAGGTTTTCGCGGTAAAAGCCAGTACGAATACAGTTTTCGACGGGAACATTCAGTTTCTGACACATATCTGCAGCGACTTCTTCCGTAGCCGTTGCGGTCAGCAAAAGAACCCGGGAGATGGCGAAGTCATCCCTGTGGCGGGGGAGTTTTAAGTATTCCGGTCTGAAGTTATGTCCCCATTCAGAGATGCAATGGGCTTCGTCCACGACAAGCAGAGATACGTTCATCTTTTGCAGATGATTGCGGAAGCGTTCGTTGCGAAATCGCTCCACGGAGATCATTAGAATTTTCAGACTGCCTTCTTTCGCCCGGCTCAAAACATCCGCGTATTCACCGCGGGAAAGGGTTGAGTCCAGGGATGCAGCGGGAATATCCCTTGAATGAAGAAACCCAAGCTGATCGTGCATCAGGGAAAGAAGCGGAGAAACAACAAGGGTGATTCCCGGCAGGAGCATTGCCGGAAGCTGATAACAAAGGGATTTTCCGGCTCCCGTGGGGAAAATTGCCGCTGCTGACTGTCCGGCAAGGATGCGGGAGATTACAGCATCCTGGCCTTTTCGCAAAGTGTCAAAGCCGAAAACATTCTGCAACGTTGTTTCTACCTGAGTTGTGGCCATGTACAAATCCTTTCATTCAATATCAGTTTCTTTGCGTTGTCTGAGCTTCCACGCAGGGAAGGAGAGGGAAAATGCAGGTGAACTTCTGTGGCGGAATGGGTGCATTTCAGTGGGATGCTGCTCTGTAATTCTCCGCTATGGCATTGGTGAATTTTATGTACAGCCCATCTGCGATCCTCTCATTATTTCCATAACAGCGTATTGTTTCGGGCGGTGCATGGAGTATTGTGAAACTGCAATGTGGTGCAACCGGGGAGGGGGACGTACGCGCGTTAATCTGTCCGCAAAGGTTGCTGAACATTTTTAATGTGTTTTTCCATACGGTAGTCGTCAAGGATGTATCCTTCACCGATATCAATACGTGGTGAATCAATAATGGTAAAGCCCATTTTTTTATAAATTGCAATAACCTCGTGATTTCCTTTATATACATTCAGGCGGATTGTGCTTCGCCGGTTTCGCCGTGCATTTTCTTCCAAAAAACGAATGATTTCTGTGCCGATACCTCTGCCGCGGGCGGATTTGCGAAGATAGATTTTGCTGAGATAAATAAGGTTGTTCTGCTGAAAATACGCAAAATAACCGATGGGGGCTGAGTTGTTCAGTACAAGATAGTAGTTATAGCCTTCTGTATCGATTTGGTGTGCAATGGCGCTGACGCTCTGGAATCGCGTAAGCATGTAAGCTACCTGTTTTTCTCCGATGAGAGGTGTAAAATGAGCCGTCCATATTTTTTGGGCCAGAGCCGCAACGGCTTCAATATCATGAGTACTTTCAACTTTTCTGAACATTTTTGCTCCGGTCTTTTTGGGACTGTTCTCTTTTTTTGAGGTGGCACTTTTCCAGTAATATAATCTCAGCCGGAATGAATTACAAAAAGGGACCATAAAAAGGTCTGTTATTCTGCACGTGGCGGAAAAGATTGGTTGTTTTCGATGTGTGTTTTCCTGCAGAGGATGCATTCGCCTGAGGGAAAGGTGTTTCTGCAGGTATGGAAGATAATAAAAAAAGTGGCATATCTTCGCAATTATCGGCGCAAATAATGATAAAAGCGATCAATGGGCAATATGCCCTGAGAGGCGGCACAAAAATCTCAAAGAAACTTATCATTTCAAAAGAGATATGCCGATGT
>JBNJDQ010000032.1:0-19357 GCA_051745065.1 Fibrobacterota bacterium | reverse complement strand
GACCCGGCTTGGTTTATAGCCCATGATCCAGCTGAGATAGTCATCAATACTCATGATATAGACATCGGCCTGCAGAGAAATCCGGTCTGCCAGAAAAGATTGCCGGAGAAAGAGATCTGCCTGCAGGGATTGTTCCGGACGCAGGCTTTTGCGGTCAATGCCGTCTTTTTCGGGCTGATAGCCGTTGAAATACCAGTAGTATTCCGGGCAGCCCGGATAGCGATGAGCCAGGGCGCCGCTGATTCCCATGGTTGTGGTCTCACTGAGGTCAAATACTGCAGAGAGAGCCGGGCTGAGGTTCTGAAAGGTACGCTCCTCCGATTCCGCGTTGGAAGCATCGGCAGTGAACGAGGCCGTATCCTCATCACCGCGGAAGAAATCCGCCCGAAGCCCTGCATTGACCCGCAGGCGTTCATCCATGAGGGATATCTCATCATGAATAAAAAATCCCGCCCGTTTGATCGGGGTCTTCGGGTAGGCAGATGTATCGTAAGGGGTCTTGAGGGGGCGGCCGAAAAAGGCTGTGTCAATCTCGTAAACCCGGTTGGCATCACTGCGCAGACGGATACCGTCGGTGCCGTATTTCAGAGAATGACGCCCTGCATCGAACCGGGCGGAGAGCTTCCAGCCGCCGGTCATGTCCTCGGGTTCGGCAAAGCGGGACAGGACCAGATCCGTGCTGTCCTGAATGCTGGAGTAGTATTCCCAGCGGTCCTGATCGTTAAAGAAGAGAATCCCCTGCACCAGAGTGCGGTTGATTTTCTTCTCCAGAGTCACATCGAACTGGGTGCGCGTGTTTTTCCAGTAGCTTCGATCGCCGAATATGTAATCGCCGCCCTTCCACTTGATGCCGGGACCGCCCCCGGCAGAGCCGTCGGCAACGGGGTAATCCCCGTCGTACCAGGCCGATGCGGGATCATTGGCAATGGCAAAGCCCCGTTCGGTGACGGCCCGCTTGATACTTGCATTCAGGAAGACCTCCCCGGGAAGAAAGAGGTTAAGGGAGGAGCTCATGCTCAGGCGATCTGTGTAATTGTTGCGCAGAAAGGGATCCGCCATGTACCTGGAAAGGGACAGAGAGATATTGCCCAGATCACCCAGACGGGATCGGTGCGTAAAGCCGACATCCTGCATCTGTCGTTCAAAGGGTGCATCAGCATCGGGGTCGATCAGGCCGTACTGCGCGGAGACCGCCGTTTTTTCATCTTTTACGGTACGATGAGTGATAATATTGATCACGCCGCCCAGGGTATTGCCGAACTCCGCATCTTTGTACCCCCGAATCAGAACGATCTTTTTAATATCATCCACGGGAATGGCGGACCAGTCCACATATTTGCCGCCCATCACGCCGGCACCGTTGAGAAGACGTCCGTTGAGAGCCACCACCATCCGTTTATCATCGAGACCGCGTACGGAGACCGCTGACCGGCCGTTATCCCCTGTGGCGGAACTGCGTGAAACATCCACTCCGGCAATGGAGGCCAGCAGACCTTCAGCCGTTTCCCCGCCGCCGGTCAGGGGACGATCTTCCGTATAGACAACCTCGCTCCCCGTCAGGGCGATGGTTGTATCCTGTGCAGCGCTTTCACGAATCTCCATGCTCTCGTATTCATGGATGGATGAGTGCGCAGCAAGATGTGCCGTGAGAGCCCCTGTCAGTACAAGGGGTTTGAAAATCTTCATTATTCCGCCTCCTTGATAATACGCATTCCAGCGCCGTCCAGCTGAAAAAAGGGTGCCCCGGCACACTCTTTGCAATACCAGGTGTCGTTCTGTTCCTGCGCTTTGGTCTCCATGATACTTTCCCGGCAGTCACTGCAGATCCGGCTTCCCTTGATGGGGGCAAATTCTGGAATAAACACCTCCGGATTGTATTCGATGGTAAAAAGCTCTTCAAAGGGCGTATCAAGCATGTCAAAGCTGACCTCGGTGGAAGCCTTTTTAAAGGCGGCTACCTTTTCGGGGGTGCGGTTGCTCTTGATGATCACCTCTTCAAAGAGCCGGCCGAACTCGGGGAAGCGCTCCTGAATGCCCATGCGTTCTCCCTTTGCGGCGATACGCACTGCGGCGGTGACCTGCTCGCCATGGCGCACACAGAAGGTGACAGCGGTTTTGCCGTAGTCCCGGTAGATCAAGCCGTTATTACCGATGGTGCAGCCCGCGGCGTACTGAATGCCGTCGGCAAAGCAACTGTTGGTCTCGCAGATGGCCAGAAGGTTTTCCAGCCCGTCAGCTCCGGCATCGCTTCCGTCCAGTTTTTTCAGTTCCTGCAGGCCGTAGGCCGCTGCCATGACACCGCTGGAAACGCCGCCGCAGAAATGGCCGTGAATCTGTCCGGCTCCCAGAAGGACTGCATGGAGATTCTTTTTGTCCATGTGCATCTCAATATCCCGGCGGGGATTCTCCTTCAGGGCGGCTTCCTGCTCTTCATCGATACCGGGCATATCAAAGGCTTCCACCCAGGGTTTTACATCGATTACGGGGGTGTTGTTCAGACAGTCCAGACCGCGTACGGTCAGTTCCGCGCCCTTCGCAGAGAGCAGTTCCACCGTGGTGAGGCCGATACCACCGGGGCGAAAGGGGGTGCGGCAGGCAAAGATGCCCTTCTCCTCACCGCGAAAGCGCTTTCCCACAAGGGTGTAGCCTTCGGCGCGGTCGAAGTGAAAGAGTATCTGGAGAAAGCGGCTTTCCTCTATGCGGTGGAGGGCCGGGGCGAACTCTTCTTTAAAGATGATCTTTGAGATCAGCTGAGTCCGATCGGCTGTGCGAAGCATTTCCGTGGTGGTCATTTCGTTGCTGACATGGGCAACACTGGTCAGTTCTGTCATCATATCTCTCCTTTGGGGAGCAGAACGGGGTGGCCGTCGATCTCCCGCAGTTGAATATCTACATCATAGGTTTGGCGGATCATTTCTTCCGTGACCTCTCCACGGCGGCAGTGGCAGAAGACTTCTCCCTCTTTGACAAAGAGAAAGGAGTCGGCGTAGCGCAGGGCGATGGAGAGGTCGTGCATGGTGATAACAGCCCCCACATCGTGGTGCTGCACCACCTGGCGGATAAAAGTGAGTATTTCGTACTGATTTTTGAGATCCAGATTACTGGTCGGTTCATCCAGCAGAAGGATCTCCGGCTGCTGAGCCAGGGCCCGGGCCGTGGCAACCTTCTGCAGTTCCCCACCGCTGAGTTCATCCAGAGGACGCAGGGCGAAGTCACTCAGATGCAGGCGGGTGATAATATCCTCAACTACCCGGTGATCTTTGGAGGTGCTGTTCCATTTTATGTATGGGTAGCGGCCCAGAAGCACTGCATCGTACACGGTGATTCCCGCACGGGCCGAGGACTGAGCCACGTAGGCGATGCGCTTGGCAATCTCCCGCGGGGAAAGGGCGAGTATATCCGTGCCGTCCATGCTGATGTGGCCGCCCGCCGGACGGTGAATGGCATTGAGGCATTTCAGGAGCGTGGTTTTGCCCACACCGTTGGGGCCCAGCACCGCAAGGATTTCATGCTGACGAAGAGTGAAGGAAATATTTTCGAGGACGGGGATATTTCGCTTGTAGGAAAAACTGATATCCTTAACACTGAGTTCCACTTTTCCTCCGTATGAGCAGATAAATAAACACGGGCGCTCCGAGAAAAGACGTAAGAATAGCCACGGGAAGTACATGGGGGGAAAGCATGGTGCGGGCCGCCGTATCGGAAAGAACCAGGAGCAGGGCGCCGCAGATGGCGGAAAAGGGAATGAGATAGCGAAAATCCTCGCTTACAATGCGCCGGGCGATATGCGGGCAGACAAGGCCCACAAAACCGATGACCCCGAGAAATGAGATGGCCGTGGCCGTCACGAGAGAGGCTGCCACCATGGCCGAGAGACGAACCCGCTGCACGGAAACACCGAGACTGCGGGCGGTTTCGTCGCCGCTTTCCATGGCGTTGAAGTTCCAGCGGTTGAACCAGAAGAAAACCAGCCCCCCTGCGGTGATGATCATAAGCAGGCGTAGCTCGCTCCATGAGGCACGGCCCACATCACCGAAGGTCCAGAAAACAATGGCCGCAAGTTCCGTATCATCGGCAAAATACTGGAGGAAAGAGGTTCCTGCAGTAAAGAGGGAGCTGATGGCAACCCCCGTGAGGACGATCACTTCCGGTGCGGCGCGCTTGATTTTTGATACCGCCATGATAACCGCCGTGGCGATGAGGGAGCCGGCAAAGGCGGCCATGGTGATTATGCCCGGCGGAAGCGATGCTTTTTGGGCGGCGGCACCGATAACCAGGACGGCGCAGGCGGCACCGAAGGCTGCGGCATGGGAGATACCCAGAGTAAAGGGGGAGCCCAGGGGATTGCGCAGGATTGACTGCATGGCCACACCGCTGATGGCAAGACCCGCTCCGGCGGTGACCGCTGTCAGAACCCGGGGCAGGCGGGAAAAGAGCAGAATACGTTCTTCTCCATCGGTCAGGGTGCCCTGGAAAATATCCGCCGCTGTAATGGGGGCTGCTCCGGTCAGGCAGGCGTGAAGTCCCGCAAGTATCAGAAGAAGAAAGCCGCCGGCAATAATCATCAGGCGTTTTCGGGTGTAACGGCCGTATCTTCCGTGCTGGTGTTTTTTGTTCATATCAGAGTGCAAGCCTTTCAAATACTTTGCCGGAAAACAGGGTGTCCAGCTCATTAAACACATTTTCCCCCACCAGGAACCGATAAATACTGTTCGCCTTGGCGGCGGGATCCAGATTTTCGTACCCTTCAGCCCCAAGGACAGTTGCGATATAAAAGGCATTGGCCAAAACGGAGCCATGGTTTGTCGTATATGAATTATAGGGCAGCAGCGTGTAGACACGATTATCCTTTTTTGCCTGCAGACCTGCATACACAGGGTCATTGGCCAGCTCCCACAGGGCGTTTCCTTCGCCGGCGGGATTTATGGTGGAAGAGAGATCGAGAAAGATATACTTCGGATCCTCTTTGATAATGTTTTCTTTGGAGATAATCGTGCTCTTCAGGTTGTTGCCCGGGGCGTTCTTCGGTGCTGCGGCATTCTCAATGCCCAGAAGTCGGAAGGGAGTGTATGCCGGAGCGGTGGAGGCGAATCCGTGGGTTCCTTTAAAGGCGATTCCCCCCACGTAGGAGGCCTCGGTTCGGGGCAATTCCATATGTGCCAGAATCTCCATGTTCTTCTTAAAGAAACAGATCACATCTTCGGCCCGGTCCCGGCGGTCGAGGACATCTCCCATACAGCGCAGGGCGTAGAACATATTCTTCTGATCATTGACGAGATCACCGTACTCCAGAGCAATGACGGGGATGCCGGTTTTTTCCTGTAATTCCCCGGGAGAGGTACCCATGGCGGGATAGGTTTTTATAATCACATCGGGAAGCGGGTCCAGGGTCAGAATCTTTTCCGGATCGTCATTGCCGCGGTATTCCCCAAAGAGGGGCTTATCGCGGTATTCTGTATGGGCCAGGGAATAGGGCTTGGTATCGGTGATCCCCGCCTTTTTTTCGGCGTTATCAACGGCAACAACCATATCCGATGCCTGCAGATATGTTGCATATCGCAGAGCGCCGGCACCGGAGCAGATAATATGACGGACCGTATCGGGCAGCTCTACGGTGCGCCCTGTTCCGTCGGTTATGCTGCGGCGGCGGGGCGCCTCTTTTCCCGAATTGTCCCCGTCCGGAGAAGAACAGGCACCGAGGAAAAGAATGGTAAGCAGTAATGGCAGTATCTGTTTCATGGTACGCTCCTACTGAAAGAATCCGGCCCCGTTCAGGGCAATTGCCCCGCCGAGAATAATGATTATTACGGCACTGAGGACAGGGAGTTTTGGAATAATATTGCTGCGGTCGTATTTCTCGGCGTATTTGACACCCCGGGAAAATACAATTCCGATGACTGAAAGGGAGATGGCCAGGCCGATGCTGAAGAAGAGTATCAGGGTGAGCCCCAGGACAAGCTGTTTCAGGGATATTGCTACAAAAAGTATCACCAGAGCCGCCGGACAGGGAACCATACCGCCGGAGACGCCCATGGCAATACTCTGCCAGAATCCTTTCTTCTGAATGGTTTCAAGGGAGACATGTTCATGGCCGTGCCCGTGATCATGATCGTGGTGGTGATGTTCATGAGCATGGTGATCATGAGCATGGTGATCGTGGGAATGGTGATCGTGGGAATGGTGATCGTGGGAATGGTGATCGTGGGAATGGTGATCGTGGGAATGTCCGTGGGGCTCAGCACCTTTGAGTTCCTGCAGGCGTTTTGCCAAAAGCCAGCCGCCGATACCAATAATAAGAATTCCCGATGCGATACTGATATAGGGAATAACTCCTTCCGGCAGAACCGGTCCGAAAATGGTGAGGAGAATGATACCGAGGAGCAGTACACTTGCCGTATGGCTGATTGTTGTAACAACGCCCAGAAGGATTGCATCCCGCACGGATCCTCTGCTGCTGACAATGTAGGCACCGATCAGGGCTTTGCCATGCCCCGGTGAAAGAGCATGCAGGGCGCCGATAATGACTGCCAGGAGAAGGTACAGGGGCATAAAGGGGGTATGATCGGATCCGGCAAAGAGCTGTTCCACCCCGGCCTGACTGAACCCCAGGCGCACCGTGCGCAGGGCCCGGGTGTACCAGGTGTCGGGAGATGCGCTCTGTTCGATGTTTCCCCCTGAATCAACAAGGGCTCTTTGCTTGAAACTGTACCGGAGGGGTTCTCCGTTTGTGCCGGTACTGTGCAGGACCGTCTGCGCGGCACTGTCCCGGAAGGCGTACATCCAGTGTACCGGGGCATGGGAATCCGGGAAAAGCTCTGCCCGGACCGTAAGCAGGGAACATTCCGGTGGCGCTGGCAGGGATGCCGTCATGGTGAGAAGGCCGAGATTGTCCGTATCGCTGCTGTCAATGGTGACGTTCCTGAGATGGAGTCGCTTTTGTGAACCATCAGTGAAGACAATCCCCTCTGTAACAAGAGCCCGGAGTGAGTCGCTTCTGCTGAGCCAGTCCACAGAGCCGTCCCGGCTGATAATGGTGTATTGCGAGATCAGGTTGTCCTTGTCAATTTCAATTTCAACACGGGTATTCTGTGGTTTTGCAGTGACAGTGATGCGGTTCCAGCTTTTGGCATGGCCCAGAATAACTGCGGGTGCAAGAATCAATGCAATAAGGGAAATCTGCAGGAGTTTTATTTTTTTCATGTAATCCTCTCAGTGGTACACGGTCATCGTCAGATGTCCCTAATATAACAGAACTTCGCCTTTGCATTAATCTTATTATTATTTGCATTAGTATCACTTTCGGCTCTGTAAGCGGCTTTAGGCCCTTCCCTGGATTGATGAACAGTGACAGAACTGTGTATAAATGAGCAGAAATCAGCAGGATTCGGTTCATTTTGATTGCTGTGTCATGTTTGCAGTATTGTAATTGTGTCGATGATACACAGCAGGAGGGAAATTAAGTCCATACAATGGAGTCCCTCATGTATTTTTACGGTTCACAGAGGAGGTTATATGAAACTCATGGTAAACGGTCTTCCCGGAAGTATGGCGGGAAATGTAATACACGCGGCGCAGAAGCGGGGGATCGAAGTGATACCCTACTCCCTGACCGGTCCCGGTATGGACAGTGTTGCCCCCTTTGACGGGCGTGAATACCGTTTGGTCCTTCCCGATGAGCGGGATGGTGTCATTGAAGAAATAAAGGGTCAGTACGGTCCGTTTATTTCCGTGGATTATACCCATCCGACAGCGGTGAATGAGAATGCCGCCTTCTATGTCCGCCATGATCTGCCCTTTGTCATGGGGACGACCGGCGGGGATCGGGATGATCTGCGGGATACGGTGGATCGTGCCGGACTGTATGCCGTGATTGCACCGAATATGGCCAAGCAGATTGTTGCCCTTCAGAATATGTTGGAGACGGCATCGCGGGATTTCCCGGATCTCTATCAGGGATACCAACTTTCCGTAACGGAAAGCCATCAGAAAACCAAGGCTGATACATCGGGAACGGCAAAAGCGGTGGTTGCAACCTTTAACGAAATGGGTATTGAACCTTTTGAGACAGGTGATATTACACAGATCCGCAGTGAAAAACAGGCAAAGACCCAGATGGGCGTTCCCGATGAGTACATGCAGGGGCATGCCTTTCACACCTATCGACTGACATCCCCCGACGGAACGGTGGCCTTTGAATATCGTCATAACGTCTGCGGCAGGTCGATCTACGCTGAAGGAACGGTCGATGCCGTGCAGTTTCTTGCCGAAATGATCGCAAAAAAGAGTAAACAAAAACGTTTTAATATGATAGATGTGCTGAAATCCGGTGCAATGCAGTAAGGAGCGGATGTGTTTATTGAATCAAAGAGCCTTATGATCGCCTCCGATCACGGGGGATTCGAATTGAAGGAACATCTTCGGGATGTTCTTTCCAGGCGCGGCATCACCGTGACTGACGAAGGGTGTTTTTCCGGGGAATCCGTTGATTACCCTGAGTATGGAGCCAGGGTCGCCCGCGCAGTATCCCAGGGGCGCGCTGAAGCGGGGATCGTTATCTGTGGAACGGGAATCGGAATCTCCATTGCGGCAAACCGGTTTCCCGGCGTGCGCTCTTCCCTGTGCCATAATGCAGAGTACGCCCGAATAACCCGGGCGCATAATGACAGCAATGTTCTGGCCCTGGGCGGGCGCTTTCTGTCCTTTGACGAGGCGGAACAGATACTGGATGCCTGGTTGGAAACCCCCTTTGACGGAGGTCGCCACAGGCGTCGTGTGCAGATGCTTGATGAGATCTGCTGAGCCTACATACTTAACTCAATGAGACGGGCTTCATAATAGGAGTCTCCGAGAGAATCAAGCAGCTTCGCAAGATCGGGGCTGCTTTTATCTATGCCCATGATCGAATATCCACAGGTGCCCCGTTTGCCCAGCTGAAGATCAAGAATATTGATTCCTTCGGTGAAGAGGGCGCTTAAAAGAATCAGGAGTACACCGGGTTTGTCAAGATGTCGGGTGACGATCATATTACGGGACAGAGGTACGGGAAGCTCGACGCCGTCCATCTCAGTAATGTAGAGATCGGCATCCCGCATATGTATGGGGGATGAAATATCGGTTAATCCGATTTCTTTGAAATAGTTTGATGCGGTCCCTTCGGTGAACTCAATCGCTTCGTCAATGGCGTTTTCCGGGCCTGAGAGCGTTAGAAAGGCAGCGGCGGAACCATTCTCGAGGGTATTAAGGTTTGCCGTTTCCACATTGATATGTTCCGATGCCAGAATACTCATGAGTATGGAAAGGGTTCCCGGGGCATCATTGTGTACGGAGTAAAGGCCGTGGCGCCTGCGGGGAGAATAGTTGGGCTTATCCGCTGAGAGGGTCAGGGTGCGCGCATCGCGTACAAATTTCAGGGAGTTGCTCCCACCGAGGCTCGGCATTTCCGGGAAAAACTGGTGAAGATCACGGTATCGTCCGCCAAAGGAAAAATGAGGAACATGATTTGATGTTTCATCTGAAAAACGCTGGTTCAGCAGTTCGATTCCGCGGTTCAGCGGCGTGAAAAGCTGCTGATAGTACTGTTCAAAGGAGCGTTTCTCGGGCAATTGCCGGCGAAAGCTTATGTAGCGGTTATAGCCGCAATGCTTTGCATGGGAAATGCCCAAGCTGTAGCTGTGCCCCAGATCTGCAACGGTATGTGTATCTGTACCGATGGCGATACCAATACCCAGACAATTGGCCCTGTTGAGCAGTTCACGTCCGGGGTAAATGCCGCATCCCTTTTTATGTCCTGCAAGGTTTACATCGAGAGCAAGGTTATGTTCGCGTATCATATCCAGAAGTACGCGCATCCGCCGTGCCAGGTAATGGTCGGAGTGATTGATATCTTTAAGCGGAGCCGGGACAGGCACCCGAAGCTTGGGAAGGTCAAGATGCCCTACAACCTGAATCATATCTGAGAAGGCATCAACCATTTCAATCATCTCCTCGATGTAGCCGCCCCAGTATGCTTCTTCGGAGCCGCGCAGTCTCAGCAGCTCCTGAGCCTCTTCGGGTGACCCGTCGTAGGCGATGCCTTCATGAGAGAAATGGACCGAGCCGATGACAAAATCGGCCTGTCCTGCCTGAAGCACTTTTGCCCGGTTCCAGTGAACACCGATACCGCTGCCCATCCAGTCAAGCTCCACGCCGTAGCGGATATCAATTTTGTCGCCGTAGGTACTGCGCAGTCTGTCAACGGTCTCAGCATAATTCATATATGCAAGATCACCGCGAATGAATTTGATGTCCGTATTCACTTCTGCTCTGTACCGAACACCGGTCAGTCGCGGTGCATGAATTACAAAGGTGATTGAAGGATGGTTCCGTGCTATGGCCAGTTCTGTTATTTCTTCTATTTCGTCTACGCCGTGCTCCACGTGATCGTTAAATGTGCCCATGTGGACACCGTGCGTTTCCCATATAAAATTTTCGGGTATTTTTGTCATGATACAACCTTTGTGAAAAAAAACACATATCTAAATATATATGCCGTCTGAGAGGTTCAGGGAGAAAAGTGGTTACGTAATGAAAAAGCGGGATTCACCATGGGGAGAACGCAGTGCAGTATACTCTGATTTTCCACGCGGTGAAGCAGAAAACGGTCGTAAGGAGCTTTGCACACACACCCTATTTTTTTGCGGAGTCTTCCCCGGTTCGGGCCCGATTTCGCCCTTGTTCACGCCGTTGATCCTGCGTAAGACGATGCTGTCGATACCCCCGCGCGCTATTCTTAGCCCGTGCCCGGCGCAGACGAATTATTCGCTGTACATCCTGGTGAGCATCCTTCGCCGGATCTTTGCCCCGGTTGAGATGGTTATGAATCCCGCCGGAATAGCCGAAGGGGGCGGCGGATCCCTGAACAGAATCAGCTGCTGACTCCAGGGAGTCGAAACGGCTCTCTGCAGGTGCCGGGGTCTGAGAGTTGGGCGTACTGTCCTGATCGTTGGGCTCAGCACAGGAGAGTACCAGAACGGCCAGTATTGCTGCGGATACAATTTGACGTACAGTCATAGAAACCTCCGGGAGCACGGTATTCAATGGGAATACGGAAAAGGGAAGAGCATTATGAAATATTCTTCCCAAAAAATCATTCATCTTCAGTGGTGGAATCCTGCGCAGAAACAAGGGTTTTTACAGATAATCCCGTATCCGCATCCGCAAAGATACGAATGGTATCGCCTTCCCGGTAGAGCCCCCGCAGATATTCTTCCGCCAGAATGTCCTCGATATTCTTCTGAATTGCCCGCTGAATGGGACGCGCCCCCTGTTCGCGGTCAAAGCCTTTTTCAATAATATATTCACCAACGCTGTTATCAACCTCAAGAGTGATATCACGTTCATCCAGCCGCTGGACAACTTCGTCCAGTTTTGTTGAAACAATCCTGGCAAGGACATCCCGACTCAGAGGTTTGAAAACAATGGATTCATCAACGCGGTTGAGAAATTCCGGCGTAAAGATCTTCTTAAGCTGGGTCATAACCTTTGACTTCATAACCTCATAATCAGATTCACTGTTGTCGCTGGTGAAGCCAATCTGCCCCTTGTTGGCCCCGCGGGTCCCGGCGTTGGAGGTCATAATGATAATCGTGTTTTTAAAGTTGACCGTCCGCCCGTAGGAATCCGTGGCAACACCGTCATCCAGAATCTGCAGAAGCAGGTTGAATACATCCGGATGGGCCTTTTCGATTTCGTCAAAGAGGATGACCGAGTACGGCTTTTTGCGGACTTTCTCCGTCAGCTGTCCGCCTTCTTCATATCCAACATAGCCAGGAGGCGCACCGACAAGGCGTGATACGGCAAATTTCTCCATGTATTCGGACATATCAATGCGGATGAGTGATTCTTCGGTATTAAAGAGCTCAATGGTCAGCTGTTTGGCCAGTTCGGTTTTGCCGACCCCCGTGGGGCCCAGAAAAATAAAGGAAGCGATCGGTTTGTTGACGTTATGCAACCCCGCACGTGAGCGGCGAATGGCCCGGGAAACCGAATTGATGGCTTCTTCCTGCCCAATTACATGGCTGCCCAGTTCTTCTTCCAGCTTGAGAAGCCGCTGTGTTTCCTCTTCCTTTAGGCTTGAGACGGGAACTCCCGTTATTGAGGCAACAACTTCCGCAATAACTTCTTCATCAACGGTAAAGCGGGTTTCTGCAACCTGAGAGCGCCATTCGATTTTTTTCTGTTCCAGTTTCTCTTTCAGTTCATCCTGACGATCGCGCAGACGGGCAGCCTCTTCAAAATTCTGCTCCGCCACGGAAGCTTCCTTTTCCTTGATGGTATCTTCGATATCGCATTCGATTTTACGGATCTCCGGAGGGATTTCCATGCTGGAAAGTCGTTTGCGCGCACCGGACTCATCGATCATATCAATGGCTTTGTCCGGCAGAAAGCGTTCGGATATATAGCGTTCGGAAAGGCGAACCGCCGCATCGATGGCCTTATCAGTATAGGTTACTTTGTGGTGTTCCTCGTATTTTTTCTGAAGCCCCTTGAGGATGTGAATCGTTTCCTCCGAGGAGGGAGGATCGACCATGATTGTCTGAAAACGGCGGTCAAGGGCACCGTCTGATTCGATTGAATTGCGATATTCATCGAGGGTTGTTGCACCAACACACTGTATTTCACCGCGGGCAAGGGCGGGTTTGAATATATTTGAGGCATCAAGACTGCCTTCGGATCCGCCGGCACCGACAATGGTGTGGATCTCATCAATAAAAATAATTACCTGACTGTTTTTTGTCAGCTCCGTGATCAGGGATTTCACGCGCTCTTCAAACTGACCGCGGTATTTTGTCCCCGCAACAATGGAAGCCATGTCAAGGCTGAAAACCTCTTTGTCCTCAAGTACCTCGGGAATATCTTTCTCGATAATTTTCTGCGCAAGACCTTCGACAATTGCCGTCTTTCCGATACCGGGCTCACCGATAAGCAGGGGGTTGTTCTTTTTGCGCCGGGAAAGAATCTGGATGATCCGTTCGATCTCTTTTTTACGGCCTATCACCGGGTCCAGCCGTCCTTCGCGGGCTGCCCGATTGAGATTACGTCCGAATTTATCAAGGAAGGGGGTGCGGCTTTTTCGCGGGCCGTTGCCCCGGGGGGCGGAGCTTTTTGAATCGCTTCCTTTGAGAACTTCGGCGATTTCCTCTTTGACGACGTCGTATGTGACACCGTTGGAGGTGAGCGTCGCCGATGCAGAGGATTCCGTGTCCTTGATCAGGGCGAGAAGGAGATGTTCCGTACCCACATATTTATGGGACATATTGCGTGCTTCCACGGCGGCATTCTCAAGAACCTTTTTCGCCCGCGGGGTAAAGGGGAGCATCTGACCGATAGTCATCATTCCCCCGGTTGATTTGAGACTGTTCTCGATATTTGTTGCAATATGCTCCAGTTCAACCTTGAGAGATTTTAAAATTGCAACAGCAACACCGTCTCCCTCTTTGATGATACCGAGAAGAAGATGTTCTGTTCCCACATAATCATTTCCCAGGCGAACAGACTCCTCACGGGCAATCTGCATAACCTTTTTTACTCTATCTGTAAACATTCCGTCCATCACGTTGTAACTCCTGTTGTCTATCTGTTCGAAGACTGACGTCCCCTCTCAGGGAAAATACTTTCTGCCCGGTAAATAGCAAGAAAAGTACCACGCCTGTATTCCGGCGCCGATTACTTCCTGTGTTTGGTTCCTTCGGCAGCAGCGGCAAACTGCACATGAGAGAGCCATTTCTGCAGCACACCGCGGGGAATCTGAAACTCATACTCACTGCGGCAGCAGGTGAACTCAAGAATATTCTTGCCCTGAAAGACCGGGCTCTCAATGTTCTTGAGCTGAAATGTCTGCTCTCCGTCCTGTCCCACAAAGACCAGACGGTCCGAATAGAGTTCCATGCGCCCCGTATCCAGCATTATGATGCGTCCACTGTAATCAACCCGTATCTGTGCGGTATGTTCCTCGCGGAACAGGGGGGTATCCGTGCGGGTGCAGTTCTGTATGTTCTCGCGGGCCTTTTCCTCCTGCAGTATATACCAGTCGTAGAAATCTGCCACATCTTTCTGGGGTTCACTGGCGGCGATACGCAGATTTGCGTCGAAATTATATACAACAGAGCAGTGACTGCACCAGCAGTATTCTTTTTCCACGCGGATCGTGTCCGATTCTCCGCAGGAGGGGCAGTACCAGAGTACATTTTCCAGGCCGAGGGCGATATTCTGTCCCGTAAACTCAATGCCTTCGGCGGCACAGGCTTTAATGTCATTGTTGTAGATGCCCGAACGCACCATTTCCTCCAGTTCTGCTTCATCCCTTGTGCGTACTTCGTCGGCACTGATAACACTGCGGTCAAGATGAATACGGCCATTGCGCTTTTCCCCCGTGCTCCACCAGGGGCTGGTCAGGAAGTTGCCGCGCAGACGGTTTATGACGATTGGAACGCCGACCTTTTTTGCAATACGGACCAGACCGGGGTAGATTCGCTGGGTTTCGCCGGACCAGGAGGCCTGCCCTTCGGGAAATACGAGCACGGGATATCCCGCACGAAGACTTTTGAGCATTTTCTTGACCGATACGTGATCGCTCTTGCCCTTGTGTTTCTTGAAACAACCGATATTTTTCAGATACCAGCGGGTCATGGCCGGCGCTTTAAATCCGAATTCATTCATCATAATGGAGATGGGGTGTTTGCTGAGATGCCCGACCATCCAGGGATCAAAAAATGTAGCATGGTTTGAGATCATGAGAAAGGGGCCTTCGGGCAGAGGCGCAGCTTTTGGGGAAAGCTGCAGGTTGTATTTGCCCTTGGCAACAAACGAAATACCGATACTGTTAATGAGCCAGAATATTTTACGAAAAAGAGCCATTGTCCGGATACCTTTTTTACACGTTAAACATGAATTCTATTATATCACCGTCAGCAACGATGTAGTCCTTGCCTTCCTGCCGGATTTTCCCGGCATCCCTTAATGCTGCTTCCGATCGGTATTCAACCAGATCATCCAGGGTGTACACCCGGGCTTTGATGAAGCCTTTTTCAAAATCCGTATGAATAACACCTGCAGCCTTCGGTGCGGTATCTCCGCGGTGAATTGTCCAGGCACGAACTTCCTTCTCCCCGGCGGTGAAGTAGGTTTCCAGACCCAAAAGAGCGTAGGTTTCGCGGGCGAGTATATGCAGGCCCGGTTCATCGATGTCCAGGGATTCCAGAAATTCCCGGCGATCTGCCGCTTCCAGTTCCGCCAGCTCCTCCTCAATCTTACCGCATAACCTGATACATTTTGCATTATCCATGCGGGCTATTTCACGAAGAGCCTGTACATGTTCGTTGTCCTCCGAAAGAACATCCTCATCGACATTTGCAACGTACAGGACCTGTTTTGATGTCAGAAGATGAAGTTCACCCAGCAGATTATTGGGGTCATCCACACCGCTGCGGCGTACGGGGGTGCCATTTTCAAGGGCGGCCTGCACTTTTTCGATGAGACTGAGCTGGCGCTGGGCATCTTTGTCGCCGGATTTTGCTTTTTTGCCGATTCGTTTGGCTGCTTTCTCAACGGTTTCCAGATCTTTCAGCACCAGTTCCGTATCGATGATTTCAACATCCCGGCGGGGATCAACTGAGCCGTCCACATGGGTGATGTCCTCGTTTTCAAAGCAGCGGACAACGTGAATTACGGCGTCGACACTCTGAATATGACCGAGAAACTGATTGCCCAGCCCTTCCCCTTTGGAGGCGCCCTTTACCAGTCCGGCGATATCGACCAACTCCAGATATGCGGGGATGGTTTTCTTTGGCTGTACGATATCTGTTATTGTATCGAGACGTGGATCAGGGACGGCGACAATTCCCGTATTGGGGTCAATTGTGCAGAAAGGATAGTTTGCTGCTTCTGCACTGCCCGAAGATATTGCGTTGAAAATTGTTGACTTGCCGACATTGGGCAGCCCGACGATTCCAGCGGAAAGACTCATGAGTAACCAACCTGTTTATTTCTGTTTTCTGTATTTATTGGGGCTTAGCCCCTCTTTTTCCTTGAAAATTCTGTTGAAGTGACTGACGTTACGATAGCCAACCTTGTAGGCGATATCCGTGACCTGCCGATCTGTTTCCCGCAGAAGGCGCTTGGCCTCATAAATACGGATTCTGTTGAGATACTGGCGAAAGGTCATGGCAAACTTATTTTTCAGCACTGTCTGGATCTTTGCCTGGGTCACCCCGGTGGAGGTGCTCACATCCCGAACAAGAAGATCCTGATTCTGATAATTATCAGCGATGTATCGTTCAACCTTGTCGGCATCCTCATCTTCATAGCTGGAGACATCCAGTTCCTTGTAGGGTATCACCACGGGGCCGCCGTTTTCCAGATACCGCGAAAGGTAAATATACAGACTAATGTATACAATGAGAATTGCGGCTACGGCAATATTGAATACCCGAAGATCCCGGTGAAACACAATGCTGCGTATCTGAACCGTTTCCGGGGTGCCGTGAAAGGATTCGTAATCGTTGTTCTCAATGATGAAGCTGATGATGTTGCTCAGGTTTCGCGGAGGCAGTTCCTCTTTGCCGATTTGATTTTCCTGATACCACCAGGGTGGCGTTGTGAATTCCTTCAGATCAATTGTGTGAACACGGAATGAGTCGGCAACGCCCACAAGATTTTCAAATACGCGCCAGCTCATGGGGGATTCCATGTCGGTGTAGCCGTCTACAAAGGAGGTAAAGGCGAGGTTGAGCATTTCTGCGCTGGATGCTATCTCGATTGTAACGTAATCATACCCCTGCAGATTAAGCCCGTGAGGACGCTCTACGGTGGTATCAATGAAATTAATTCCCACTCCGGCATAGGGGTAGTCAAGGCGTGATCCAAGGGAAAAGTTGTATGCAAGCAGACTGTCACTGACCTGCAGATCAAGGACGGAGCTGTTGCCTTCTCCACCGAGGTTGGAATCCACCTGTTTATAGACGTGGGACTCCTTCGGTAGGGGAAACGCTTTTTGTGTGCTGTTTTGGTTAAGGATGACCGTAATGATCAATAGAACGACAGGGAAAATTAAAAAAAACCGCTTGTTTTCAAGTCCTTCCGTGACACTGAGAATGACTCGTTTCACATTTTTTTTCAGCGATCTTCCACCCATATCGTTCCACCCGTCACATATTTTTAAGCTTACACTTCTTATAAAATAGAAAATTATTAATGATTTACGGTAAAAAAAATGATATAAGGATTAAAAGAGTCAAATCAGTTGACTCCACGAACAGCTTTATCAAAAGGAATCTTTCTGTCCTGGGCGGATGGTTTTCTCTGGCGGCGGATACGCAGACTGAAGGTCGCGGTCGGGAAAACAGAAAATGGTTTTCCGAATCGGGAAAGGATCTGACCTTTTCTCTCCTTGTGCCGCCGGGTACGGTTTCTCCCGAACGTGTTCCCAATATCACGCAGGCCTGCGGCCTTGCTGTATGCGCATTCCTGGATTCAAAGGGAATAGCCGCAACAATCAAATGGCCCAATGATATTCTTGTTGAGGGCAAAAAAATTTGCGGCATTTTGACGGAAGGGGTTTTCCTTGGGCAGAAACAGTATATCATCTGCGGTGTCGGGCTGAATTGCGCCAGTCGGGAACAATCAGTGGGAGCGTATATTAAAACTTCCCTGGCAGCATTGACAGGGCGAACCATTGCTCCGGATCAGGTGCACGGGCCCCTTTCGGAAATGATACGTGACTATATCCTGCATCTTGCCCGCCCCGACGGGCTTGAAATGCTCTGCCGTAGCCTCAATGAGAGACTCTTCGGCACAGGGGACGTCGTTGAATTTCGGGAAAACAGTGCAACACCCCCCGTGTATGGCATCCTTGAAGGTGTCAGCGACACGGGCTGCCTGATTCTTAATGTAAAAGGCCGGTATCTTCACTGCATTTCCGGTGAGCTTCTCCCACGCCGGTTATAATTCGATATTCAGAGAAAAATCCCAAACATCCCGTAATTCACCGCCGTAGGCATTTGTGTTGATTTCATAGGATACATCGCCGCGGATATATTTATCCTGTACAGGGATTTCCGCCCCGAGGCCCATGGTCCAGTGCCAGGGTTCCTGTTGATCCGCAAGGATACGCCGGTATGCACCGAGGCGGGTAAGGACATATTGAAATATGCGTTGTTCCACACCGCCGGCCATAATCCACGCCTGTTCATCAGCAAGGGGCATTTGGCCTTCAGCCGTAAACATGGTTCCATAGCGGACCTGAAACGTCCCGCCAAGACGGAAGTAGGGGGCCTGCGGTTCCCAGTAGCCGTACTCCTGTTCGCCGGCAGCCGCGGGATCGGAAAGAGTTACTGCTTTTGTGTTAAAGTTGGTAACGTAGGGAACATTGGAAAAAAGAAAACCGAAGTCAATGCGGTCGGAGAGTTCAATAACCGATCCGATATCCAGACCGATCCCCATTCCGCTTCCCTCTACGGCGTTTTCCCCTTCACTGCCGGTTGTTTTCAGGGATGCCAGATGGAGCTTTGCCCCAATTGAGAAGGGGCGCAGTTTCCCAAACAGATTGTTGAATTTATAAGAAAAGATACTGCCGAAATACAGTTCCTGGAGCTTACTGTCCGGAGAACCGGTGTACTGAAATGTATGCCCCCAGCCGATTTCACGCGTTGCCTTATTTACAAATGAGGCAGAAACAGCATCCAGCATTCCGAAGCGGCTCTGGTAGGAGACAGCTCCCTGCGGTCCCTCTGCCCAGGCAACGCCGGCTGGATTGAAAAAAGCACCGTAGGCATCACCGGTCACAGCGACATAGGCATTGCCCATAGCTTTGGCCCGGGCCGAGGTGGGCATATCTTTGGTAAGTGCGTTGACGCCGACAAGATCCTCTTTCAGATCCGGGTAGGTATCGTAAAGATCCTGTGCGTACCAGTCAGTGCTGGCAAGGGACCATACAAGGCCTGTTGCGATCCATGCTCCGGAACTGATCAGCATTCTTCCCTGATTCTCTACATCTTCTCCGTAGTACCGGTTGGATGAAACTGTTTCCTGCCGGGGATTTGCCGATGTAAGCAGGGTGACAGCATCGCTGATAACGTCGGAGAGAGAATCTCCCGGGGCTCCCTCTATGCTGCAACGGCCGGCGACCTTCTCCTGAATAACATCGATGTAGAAAAGCTCAACGCCATAGCGGTTGCCGTTTTGCGCAACAGAACCATAAATCATTTTGTTGAGCCTGAACATCCGTCCCAGGGCGGCGGCACACCGCGGATCCCGGCAGAACTCGGGAAAGTCATCATCGATGGCGGTGTATTCCTGACGCATCCTCTTCTCAAGGTATACA
>JBNJDQ010000031.1:0-19403 GCA_051745065.1 Fibrobacterota bacterium | reverse complement strand
AAATGTTTGCTCCCCCCGGATATGAAAAGTTAAATCTTCTCTTTAATCGTCAGCTGTCCCCATTGGTTCCGCTTCGAAGGAGACCATTCCCTTTGAGCAGCATAAGAAATCTCAATGGATGACCAATCCCGGCAGGACCTTAGCATTTTGTGTGATATTCCTTCGGTGAAAGACCGGCACCGATTATACTTTCCGGACAGAACAAAAAACACGAACTGCCCCTTATTATTGTTACGGCGATTCAGAAAACGGATACCACATCGTAAAAGACACTAAATAAACGCATTACACAATATAATACGAAGTGCAAAGTATTCTTTCGACAAAAGCAAAGGCCTTTCTGAATAGATTTGAGAGGTAAGTTCATTGAATTGGAGGAATACTATGAATGAACAAAGGAAAACAGCGGTACTGATACTGCTGATGTTGACAATGGTACTTTTTGCCGAAGAATCCCGCGGGACTGACCGGGGATTTTCGTACAAAGGACTTTGGGTGAAAGACTCAGTCTATAAAGGCGATTACGCAAACAAACAGGGAGACACCGTCCAATGGGGGGAATTCAACGGACGCCCGCTGTATTGGTGGAGTAAATTCTGGACACAGGGAAGTGAGCCGGGAACCTTCGGCCGACAGGGCGGAACAAATCCCTGGGTGCTTATCAACAGTTCATCTTATAATCCCGAACAGGGCCAGAACAGCGTTGACCCCACCTGGGTCGGTTGGAACAGCGATCTGGAGCGCAGTCTGACAGCCGGTGAAGCAGCCTGTCCCACATGGCGTGACGGTGCGGAAGGGGCGTATACCATAATTCATGATGACATCGGCGCCCTGGACTACAACAACCATGTTCTTCCAGCCCTGGAAGTGAACCGTAAATATCCTGATATCAAAGTATCCTGGGGCGTTTTTGTGGAGGAAACAGCGGAAGATGAGTGGAAGCAGATGCAGCAAATGGTTGCCGAGGGTCACGAAATGACATCTCATTCCATGCATCATACCTCCGCAGCAGAACAGTGGCAGTGGTTTAACGATGGTGATACTCTGTCTGTGGATGATCCATCCATTCCTGCAGAACTGAAAGGGTTGGTGGTCAAGGGCTTTCCCATGCCGGAATACGCTGCTCAGCAGGGCAAGAGTGGTGTTACCATCGAAAACGAACTGGCCGTGGTTACCTACGATCAGGCCTGGGGGGGATGCGTTGCTGACCCTGACGCCTATAACTCCAATGCAACCATCGAGGTGTCCCCCAAGAGTGGTGTGGAAACAATAACCCTTTCCACGGGGCAGAAACAGTATGTCAAATACACGGACGGCGGTGATGTGGACTCCGGTGAAGGACGGCAGGGCTACATTCTCAGCGCCAGTGCCGGCTGGTACGAAATGGAAGATGCGCCATCCTCCTGGGAACCCAACGGGGGAATCACCTGGTTTCTGACCAAAGTATTCTGTGTGGATAAATGGTCCCCCGATGAATACCGTGTGGAAATTGTGGAATCCCGTGACAGTATTGACGAAAATGTATACGCACCTCTGCAGCAGGAATTCGGCCAATTTTTTCCTCCGACCATGCGGACGCAGTATTTCTGCTATCCCTTTGATGCGTATTCAGAGGTAACTCATGACAGTATTGAAAGCAGAAATTACGTATCCGCCCGGGGCGGGGCAAAATCGGGCACACCCATTCCCTGTGACTTTTTCCATCCCTATCGCCTGGATTTCGATGCGTTCTACATGATGGATCCTCAGGCGAGCATAATATACCCGGAAAATCCTCATGTAATACTTTCTCTGCAGGGATTGGTGGACAGCACCATATCGCAGAAGGGCTACATGATCCGTGAGCTCCATGCGGTCTGCAAAGTTCCTTTCGAGGATATTAACTCCCCCGCCGTCGGCGGCTGGTGGGGTGGTATCACGCAGGATCTCTACGACGAACATCTGGCCTACTGCACGCAAAAGATCGAAAGCAACGAACTGACAACGTACAACGCCAGCGAAGTTATCCGCTACCGCATGACGGCAAACGCAGTAAACGGTGTATCTCTGCAGAAAAACGGCAATGAATACACCCTGCAGACTGACGTGGAAGATATTGCAGAAAAGTACCACGATGAAATATCGATCATTGTTCGCCTTGAAGACGGCTGTGACAAGCTGGATGTTGTGTACAAAAACACCGACCCTGTATGGGGCAACCATCCGTATCAGCTGCCGCGTAAGCTTACCAATGACGGAACCGCGTGGTCTATCAATGTGAATCCGTATCTTGGTGATGCAACAATTCTGCCGGGCACAGACTGGACCGGAGACAAGGTTGCCATTACCGAAATTAACAAGAAGTCCGTGCAGCCTGATTACTCAGTCAGACTGAGAGGAAACCGTTTGAATCTCATGATTTCCGACGGCATCTATAATCTTACCCTGACAGATATTCGGGGTCGACAGGTTGCCGCGTCCCGCCTTCAGGTTACCAACGGACAGGCAGCAATGGATATGAAAACCAATCTGTCCCGGGGGATCTATTTTCTTTCCCTTACGTCCAAAGATCGAACTTATGCAGGACGTAAGCTGATTATTCGCTAACCTGTAATTCTCATCTTATTCAAAAGACCTTCCTTCGGGGAGGTCTTTTTATGACCTCTGCCTGGGCAATTATACCTTCAAAAAGGAGCCATTCCTCATTTCTCAATAAACGACTGTGCAACGACAGCGCTTTCAGCGGGCGGCCAAAACCTCCTTCCCCTTCACTTCCTGCGGCAGTGGCTCTTCCCGTCGCACGCGCCGCGTATCACTCACGCCGCAGTATGTTCAGGCTCAGGGTATTTTTGGCGCGCTCCCATCGCGGCGGAGGTGCGTTCTTTGCTTCGCTCCCGCTCTGCAGGCAGGGTGAACGGCAAAAGGTTGTGCGAAACAGGAATGGTGAAACAAGGGCTCTGCCGCGTTACGGACAGGAAGGGGCCGCAGGCGTGCGGCGGAAACCGTACCGTACACCTCGACAACGGAGTAAAATCCTGTCTACGGGGCCGCAAAGGGAAACCCTGGAATGGCCGGACGGTGAGGCTATGCCGAACCGGAACGCCCGGAGAGATGACCATGCACGAAAACGAGGGGTAATCAAGAAGTAAGAATTGAACTGGAACATGTCGTGAGCTCACCCCTCTTGTGAGTAAAAAGGCTGCCCTTCGAAACAGGCAGCCCTGATGAATCAGCCCGTAACGCACGAGTCTACGGCACGGGGCGCTGCACGGCAAGAGTAATTTTATAGGGGAAGGTATTACCCCGTCCGTCACGAATCGTAATGACCGCAAGGTATGATCCTGCAGCAACGGGACGGCCTGCTTCGTTGGTACCGTTCCACTGCATAACCAGCTTACTGGTCTCATTCTCCCGAAGGGCAACGCCAAGGTTTTCAGAGGCGTCATCACGCCCCGAACAGGTTGCCACAACATTCCCCACGTTATCAAGAATTCGCACTGACGCATCCTGATTGTTGTCCTCCATGCGCATCAGAAAGTCTGCCACAATAATCAGCCCTTCAGTTCCGATACGATCAATGCGCAGTTCATCGGGAACAGTGAAGGTTGCGGGGTTCTCCGGCGAGACAGCCTGCACCAGCAGCCGATAGGGTATATCCCCCACAAAGAGAGGTGCCCGCCGGTTCTCTGAAATATCCTGCCGGGCTCCGCCGTCGTCCGCAGTTTTGCTCTCAAGGGAGATATTCACACTGTCCCCGTTCTGTGGATACCGGGCGGGGCCGGTGTTTCCTGCCACGGTAAACCAGGCGGAACTGACTGTACTCACCCTGTCCCCCAGCATGGTATCCACAGTACTGAGATCCGCCGCATCGACCTGCAGAGTATATGGCGCACCGGATTCTGCAAAGACCCGCACCGGTGAAAGATCGTCCCGTTCCAGGCTGACTCTTTCGGAGTAGACCAAACGCAGAGAATCATCAGCGCGCTCCACAGGATCAACACCAACAATCTCACCGGGATAATACGCCCCGGAAAGCAGAACCGGTGCAACTGAATCGGCACAGAGAAAAGCTTCGCCAGCATATTCATCGCCAAAGAATCGGCCTGCAGTGCTGTCAAATCCCGTGCGTCCCGTAAAGATAAAGGGATCTGTAAAAGAGATACCGATCTCCTGATCACCGATACGGGTCATATCCTCCTGAACCGCCGTATACACAGCGTCAGAAAAGGGATCTTCGATTTGCACCGAATCGGGAAGATTCGGCACGGTAAGATTGGTCCTGATACGGACGGAATCAATGGCTCCGTCACCGTTTCCGTCAAAACAGGCCGCCGATTCCGCTCCCAAAACCAGAATGTACTCCTCCATGATCGTATCTGTCTCCACGGCAAAATCGGCATTTGCCCACACCCGCAGAGTGGTGGTAGTATCTATCTGAATAAACTGTGTGTACTCTTCAAATGAACCGGATGTATCGAAATGGATCCCGGAATTGCGCCACTCCTCTGTCAGGGAAAGAAATATCGGCAGAGGACCGCGGGTAAACTTTTTACCTTCAGGATCCACCACAAGTTCGGCAACCGTATCCCGTACAAAAACCAAGTCCCGCGAAAGATGCTCATACCCATGGGAAAAAGCCTCCACGGGAATCACCGTTGTATCGGGATCACTGTCATCCAGATAGATCGTATCCTCCGTGGCGTGGAATCTCTTCTGCCCATCCTTTTCATAGCGGATGGAGTCGGCATCAGCGGTGAGAAAAATCTGCAGGGTATGACCGAAATACGCCGTGTCACCGCTGCTCTTAAGAACATCTCCCGCAATGAGATCACCGCTTTTCCATGAGGTATCAAAGGTCTGTGCCGTCAGGCTGTTTTCCCGCAGCAGCAGACGGTAATACCACTCACCGGATGTTCCCTGATACTTGGGATGGTAGGCTGCAGCCTGTACCGTGACCGTCGTATCAACGGTAAAGGAGGAGCTGTAAAGATCACCCTGAAGCGAATCGATTCCCCCAGTCACGGTTGTATCCACGCGATAGAAGATGCGGGCATCAGCAACTTCTTTCCCCGCAGAGTCCACCGCACGCAGGTTAACGGTCGTATCAAAATGGAAATTCACCGTATCCCCGTCCTCTGAACCGGCATCAGCTTCCAGATAGAGCGGCGGCAGTTCACTGTCATAGATCCACAAAGAATCCCGATCCCGGTACGCCGGCCCCGTCGCCAAGGCACGAAGAGTATCATCACCGAAGATTGTCACCTCTCCTTCATGACCGGCAAATGTTTTCGCCGAAGGTGTCGGTTGGCTGCCGTCCAGAGTGTAGTAAATCTGATTTCCTTCGTTGGTAGCAAGGGTTACATCAATGGAGGGAGTATCATAGACATAGACATCATCATTGCCGGGAGTTGCGGTCAGCTTCGCTTCGGGCAGGGTTCGGTCGTAGTACCAGATCCCTTCCGCAGGACTGTCATAATACTTCGAACGGGCAATGGCACGAAGCGTATCATCGTCATCGATACTCACGGGCTGAGCCGTATCGTAGACCGTGGTATTTGCATCACCAATCACCGGTTCTTCATTGCCCAGGGTGTAGTAAATCTCCAGAGAATCCGACGGATAGAGAGTTTCTCCGGCTTCAGTTTCCAGCGCAAGATCAACGGCCTGCGTAACCGATGAGTATGTATACACGCCGGGAGTATCAACAGAGGGAACCGCAATAATCCGTCCGTCGGGAAGATCCTGTACATATTCCCAACTTGCAGAGCTGTATGACCAGTAAACACCATCATCAACCCACGCCTCAAGTCGTGATGTTGTGTCAATCGTTACGGTGCCCTGTGTACCGGGAAATGATCCGGTAACAGTATCCTGATCATTGTTACTGATAACGCGGTAGTTTACCGTTGTCTGATCTGCCTTGTTGCCCGATACTTCAACATCCACATCCAGGGTTGTAGAGGAGAACACATATTCCGGATCATCACTTGGTGTTGCAGTAAATGTCAAACGCGGTTTGGCATCAATAATTGTCACACCGTCTTTGGATACCTTCCCGCCCTGCATGTACGCGGTATTATAAGCACGATATTTATTCCCGGCCACCTCAACTTTTATCGCCATTTGGCTGTAGTCGGTCATTTCCCCAACGGGACGTTTATCACCTTCCCACGTCGGTTTAGAATTCTGTTTCCCCCGTACAATAATATAAAATTCATCATATGCCCCGTACGACGCCGGGATATTGGTGGTAAAAGTGTAGGTACCCAAAGCATAGATTGTTGCGGGGCTCCACACGTCCTTCGAATTATCCACAGACTGCAGCGGTTCTGTATCCTGTGCACCATTGTACATGAACAGGAAATCATCGTCAGACCAGTTGTCATCGGTGGAAAAAACACCAGCGAATTCAACTCTGGGCGTTGGATCGAAATTGCCCTTTGCCGGTTTTTCTGCCAGAACCTTTACCGAAAATGGTTCACCGGGGCGGATAAATTCAGGAACCACTTCAAGCTGGTGAACAATGAGTTGTGCCCACAGGGTATTAAGCAAAAGCAGTGTACACAGTATTGATTTTTTCATTTTATCACCCTTTCTTATTCGCAGTCCGTTGAAATTGCTTTATACGTGACGGTTATAACTTCCTTTTCACCGGGATCAAGATCTTTTATATCCCACTCAAGAACTGTAGTGGATACACCGTTGATCGTGACATCTTCATTCCGAATTGGCGTTTTGTCACTGCTGATATATTCAAGACAGACCGGCATTGTATCTGTTACGGTGAGACCGCTCAATGGATAGAGGGTTTCCTCATTTTCCACTGTGAGTGTAAAGGTTGATAAATACTCTTTGCTCTCCGTGGAGAGTTTGATCTCAGATTCATCAAACTTTTTTGTAAGGTCAAAACGGCGGTAGCCGCTGAGCAGATCATACACATTCTGAATCAGAGCAGTGACCGGATCACTGTCTTCTGCAAGAAGATTTATGTCCAGCGAAAGAATCAGTCGACCGGCATCAACACGATCCATATCCTCTGCAAGCCAGGCAGTCATGTATGACAGCGTACCATCGTGAGCGATGGGTGTACCTTTTTCCAGCCTGCTCATGGGAATAGCACCGGCATAGGGCATGGTGATCTTTTCGGTGAGTGTATTGAAATCGGTATCAAAATTTTCCAGTGAGGAATTGTATTGGCTGACCGTACCGGTACCTTCACCAACCTGATTTCCTGCGGGAAGACTTGTTTCCCCCGTGACGTATTTAATCAATGTCAGAATTGCCTCATTTCGATCCTTGGCAGCAATGTGTTCACCCTGTAAAAGTACACAACCACCAGCAGAAAGATAATTAAGGAAAAGGTTGTAGTCTGACCTGGGATTACCCAAATCTATGGAGAATGCGTCAATATCGCTCTTTGTCGGCATACCCGTGGCATTGGTAAAGAGACGCACGTCCCATACCTGTCCCCATCGTTCCAGTTTATGCCCATCCTCAAAGTCCGTAAGATCATCTCCAAACTGTTCTGTCAAATCGGTATAAATGCCGGGCCCCTGAGTTACTTCCAGTACATCCACATTGGGTGCGGTGCTGATATCTTCCATAGCAGCTTTAATATTGTCCTTTGTCTGACGACTGTAGTCGTGATCCGGAGCTGCGGCATCGACCTCGTTGTAAATAATCAAAATGTCTGTAGCCGGCGAAGGAACCTCGTTGGCACCGTTGTCATCATCGGCATGGAGTGTTCCTGCACACAGGAAAACCGCCGTACCCATAAAAACCAGTGCATCCTTCAGGATTTTTTTGCAGTGTTTCACAATTACACCTCACGTTAATGTCTTTTAATTAAAAGATAGTACAATATCAACATTATTCATATTTTTTTCAAATACTCACGTGAGATTTTGCGTTTTTGCAAATGGAAACTCTCATTAGTGCAAATGCTCATGTAAATAAATCCCGACTGTTGACCGCATTACCCTCTTTCATCTTCGGATTTTTTCGGAGGAATTATGTGAGCGGGAAAACGCAACAGCATACTTGCAAATAGTATCCCGAAGAAGGAATTCGAAAAAGACATGCACCCAAAGACCGGACACAGTTGAAAAATCTGCAAAGAATTCTCTTTTTTAACTTTACCCAGGGATTATCTTACTATATTATTACAATAAAAAAGAGACAGGCAACTGACTGACAGGACCGGGATGACACGAAACGCAATTACTGCAATATTACTGATACTCACGGCAGCCCTCTGCAGTTACAGCTCGACAGTTACCGATCAGATTGAAGAAGCTGTCAGACAACGTAACCGCTTTGCACAGACTGCTGACAGCACTTATTCACGGCAGCAGCTGTACGCAGACCTCCGCACCGGAAGATATACTCCTGATTACGAACGGGCACAAAACACGGGGACCCGCTATCTCTATGCATTCTACCGCGGCGTTTCTGCAGCATCCACCAGGGATCGAAAGCACTATTTTGAGCAGGCCCTTGATCTGAGTACCTCCAATGCGGGGAAGCTGTGGCTCCTGTATCTGGAATTTGAGCATCTCACGGCACAGGACTACGCGGACAAAGCTGTGGACAGCCTGTATAAAGGAATGATACGCAAGGGCAACCGTATGGACAGATCTCTGGGGAATCTTTTTATTCATTTGTCACGGGAAGAACTGGACCGAAAGAAACCAGCCCGGGCGGCCCGCATATTTTCACATGCCCAGCGGTTTTTACCTGAATCCTGCCGTCTTGAACACAGTGCCACCGCCCTGGAAATTTCCTCAAAGGGCCTCAGAAGCACTCCGCTTTTCAACTCAGTACGTTGTATTCTTCGCGGGTGGGACTCCTGGACTGCCCGCCTCACCAGTGTTGACGCACTGGTATCGTATGGCACACTCCTCATAATCAGTTCTGCGATAATTCTCTACATCATTTTGCTTTTGCGCTATTACCTGTTTACAATACACCGACTCAGCTGTATATTTACCAATGCCATTCCCTACAGCATTCGCATCATATTTACTTCTCTCATACTTCTCCCCCTTCTCCTGTTTTTCCCCTATCCCTTTGCCGTTGTGACAAGTTTGCTGTTTTTTATACATATTACAGATAGACCACGCAAACTTCTCGCCCTCACCGTGGTGCTTCTCTTCCTTGTATATCCTTTTTTGCGGGCATTGCAATCGGATATTGAATATCTCAAATCCCGGGACTCAGCCCCCTCAACCTACATTCGGGCATTATATGAATCCACAGGGGAAGCTTTTCGCGCAGATCTGCTGAAAAAAATCGGGGAAAACACCTGTACCCCCGAAGAGAAATCCCTCTACCTCACCTCTCTTTCCCTCAGTTATCACAAGGACGGCGACAGGGAACGGGCCGCGTTCTATATGGATATGGCCCTGAAACAGAAAGATGAACCAATGAAACCCGTTCTGATAAGCGCGGGGCCGACATTTCTGATTTCCGGTAATGTTGACCGCGGATTCAGGTTCATGGAAACAGCCCTGAAGAAATACCCCCGCTCGGCCGCGGCGAACTATAACTACAGCCGGGCTGTACTCGAGTACCGGAATCATAAATACACCGGTGACTATTTCAAGAAAGCATCACTTCTGGACAACACTCTTGTTGGAGAAATCACCGATGAAAACGAAGAATATTTCGGCAAAAAATGGCCACCTCTTCGCCGCTACATTTTGGGGAGTGTAAAGGGCTCCGGAATGATACCCCATGTTGATGCCCTCCGGGGGGATTTTGAACACCGATATCAAAAAATCTGGGCATATCAGTTCTTTGGCCTTTCCATCGGTACAACCGCTCTGATTATCCTTGTACTGCTTATTGCTGCTGTGGTAACCATTATCTCCAACAGCTCAAAACGATCCGCCGTCAGTAAATGCAACCTCTGCGGACGCCATACCTGCCGAAAATGCCGGGAAGGTGAATACTGTCTGGAATGCAAGCGTAACCTTCAGTCCATTACCAACACGTCCCTTGTGGAAAGCATGAAAGTTAAAATATCTATCCATAAACGCCTCGTAAGCAGGATCCTGGGAATCAGCATGAATGCGGTTTTTCCGGGGAGCTCATCCTTCTTCATCCGCAGCAAACCGCCCCTGAAAGCCCTCCCCTATCTTATGGTTACCATTTTTGTATACACAGCATACGTAGCAGTCTACCAGGCAGACTTTACGTTCTTTGCCACAATCGACCTGAAAATCAAAATTACACTGCTTGTCCTGCTTTCGCTGTACCACATCGTATTTATAATATCTTTCCTGAAATCCCTGAAACATGAACTCAATACAGGGAGGGCCTGATGTCTCTTGACGGAACCCTTTCAGATTTCACCATATCCAATATATTTCTGCTGATTGATCAGGATCATAAAAACGGGAAACTTAAAATTAATTCCACTGAGAATGTGGAAATCTATTTTAAAAACGGTCAGATTATCTATATCAGGTCTGAGAAAGAAGATATCAAGATCTTTCTCTACCGGTTTCTGATCAATGTAAAAGGATACTCCAACACGGAAATTCGCGAACTGGAAGCTCACTACTACAACAATTTTCATCTTCTTTCTGATGAACTTCTGAAAAAAGCCTATCTTTCCATCAATGAACTCACCACGATTATTCAGAGCGGCATAATCGACATTGCGTGCAATATTTTCAACTACGAAGGAGGAAGCTACCATTTTGAACCGCTCCCCTCGGTTGATCGCTATCAGTTCAGCAATATTGTTGTTCCCACAAACTTCGTACTTCTGGAATCTGCAAAACGCACGGATGAATGGGTGAATATCAGCGAAATAATCACGGATGAAACCCTTTTCGGCAGTAATATGCAGCTCACCCCCAAACAGGTTCATCAGCCCCTGAATAATTTTGAGCTCTACGTGATATCCTTTGTAAACGGACGCCGGACTGTTGCAGAAATCGCCCGACAGGTTTTTTTCGCCCGCTTCCATGTGTATACGGCTCTTGACAAGGCCCTGCGCAAGGGAAATATATCCCTTCTCAACCGACCGGACAGCGCCGCCCTGCCCTCGCAGATCAACCGCACACCGCGGCACAGAAAGGGCATCTCCGAGGGCAAAAATATTCGCTCTGTCAGCGTTGCCTCCGTAGTTACGACGCTCCTTTTTATTACCCTGTTGATTACCGGCGGGATCATAAAATCACGACTGAAGACCGAAACAAAAAGCCGACAGGAAGAATACTGCATGCACCGCAGCAGTCTTGAGAAAACATCCCGCTCCGTGCAGGCGGCAATACTGTACACCAAAAGCATGCACCTGCATGATACAACGATCACCCTGAAGGATATTCAGCAGGACGGATCTATACGGGCAAGAGACTTGATGCGGTTCAGGAGTATTTCGGGGGAATAATGATAATACCGAAGGCCGGATTTGAACCGGCACGAAATCAAATTTCGGGAGATTTTGAGTCTCCTGCGTCTACCAATTCCGCCACTTCGGCAATCATACGGCATAAATATACATAGGAAATGATCCCATTCGCAAGGTAATAATATGAAAATACCCGCATGGCATGAGTTTACCCGAACAATCGGCGGCAGAGAATTCTCTTTTATTCGTCCGGAAAACCCCGATACTCTCCTTGAAGATGCCCTTAAAACGGGCTTTAACCGGGATGAGTTTATTCCCTACTGGGTGGATGAATGGCCCTCCGCTGCTGCGGCGGTTGATCTGCTGCCAACTTACATTACCGACAAAGAAGGCCCTCTTCTGGAACTGGGGAGCGGTCTGGGAATTACCGCTGTCACCCTGGCAGCACAGGGGTACCGCATCATTGCCAGTGACTACGCCGTGGATTCCTGCCATACCACCCTCAAAAACATGCACCGCAACGGGCTGTCCGCACCGTGCGTCAGCTTTGACTGGCGTCATCCCTGTTTCCTCACGGCATCCTTCTCTACGATTGTCGGCGCGGATATTCTTTACGAAGAACGGTGGGTTACCCCCGTGGCCACTCTTTTAGGGCACCTGCTGGCACCAAAGGGGCAGGCCTTTATTTTCGATCCGGAGCGGCCCTATTTAAAGAATTTTATCAGAGCGCTGGAAAAAAACGGACTGATCATCAAAAATCGCACGCGACACAGAACCAAAGAAAATGTATTTGTAAGTATGCTTGAGATTGAGAGGAACCCTCGTGCTGAACGGCTACATTGAAGGCTATTACGGACGGCTCTATTCGTGGCAGGAACGCCGCAGTTTAATCGAAACCGCCGGCCGGGCGGGCATGAAAGCATGGATCCACGCCCCGAAGGAAGATCCGTACCACCGCCTGCGCTGGTATGAAACGCCGGGAACGGAGTATTTACGCGAAATGAAAGCAACCGCTGAGCATGCCCATGCTGCCGGAGTGAAATTCATTCCCGCCCTCGCTCCGGGAATCTCCTTTGATTTCACCAGCGACACCGACCGGGCGGCTCTGCTTGACCGCGTGGCGGACTGCTTCGCCTGCGGCGCGCAGACCTTTGCCCTTCTCTTTGATGATATTGAACTCTCCCTGCCCGATTCCGCCCGCCAGATCTACGGCAATGCCGCCCGGGCCCAGATTCAGGTGCTGTCTCTTCTGCAGAGGCATTTTCCTGAAAAGGAGTTTCTCTTCTGCCCCACGGTGTACTCCCGGCAGCTGAATACGGGCAGCGAGGCTAAAGAGTACCTGCAGATTGTATCAGAGGAACTTCCGCCGAACACGCGCATGTTCTGGACGGGGGAACAAACGGTCTCCCCCCGCATAGACCGCCGGTCCCTGCAGGATATCAATGCCCTCATGGGTGACCGTATTCTGCTGTGGGATAATTACTACTGCAACGATTACGCCCCGAACCGCCTCTTCACGGGGCTCTATCACGGCCGCTGCCTGAAAGATATTGAGAAATACACTCAGGGCGTAATGATCAACGGTTGCGGCCTGCTGCGTACGGACGGTCTGATACTCTCTCTCTTTGCGGCCTTTCTCAAAACCGGTGAAAGCCGTGAAGAACACTGGCAAACCCACGCGGCCCGGGCAGGTGTACCGCCGGAGGTCCGCCAGCTTCTGCCATGGATTTCCAACCCCTTTGAATATCCCGATCCCCGGGATCTGAAAAAAAACTTTCCTGATCCCCTCCAGTTATTCAACCGCTGCATTGTAGACTGGAACAGCCCGCTCAAAATGGAATGGTATCCCTCCCTGCATAATCTCTTTACAGAGCTGAAGTTTCTCACGGGACGCTACATCACCACGCCAAAATGGTTTGAAATGCGCTTTCCCCCGCGCACCGCCCGTATGCTGAAAGAACGCTACCTGGCCGATACTGAAAAGAGAGATTCCCACGATGTTTGAAGTCACGACGTTTTTCAGTACGCGAATTTCTTCCCGCTTTTGTGCATGGTCATTGTTTCGGGCGTTCCGGTTCGGCATAGCCTCACCGTCCGGCCATTCCAGGGCGTCGCGTTGCTCGGTACGGCTTCGCCGCACGCCTGCGGCCCCTTCCTGTCCGTAACGCGACAGAGCCCTTGTTCCACCATTCCTGTTTCACACCTCCTTTTGCCGTTCACCCTGCCTGCAGAGCGGGAGCGAAGCAAAGAACGCACCTCCGCCGCGATGGGAGCGCGCCAAAAATACCCTGAGCCTGAACACACTGGGGCGTGTGTGATGAGCGGCGCGTGCGACGGGAAGAGCCACTGCCGCAGGACGTGAAGGGGAAGGAGGTTTTGGCCGCCCGCTGAAAGCGGAAACCTGTTCACGGGGTATCGCAAAAGAACGCACCTGCAGAGATAAGTGCACTCTTCCCTTCCCGAAGGAGACAGCAGAATCTATTTTCCTCATCGGAGGTAAACATGTTTGTTGATAAAATATTTGAAATTGCCCGAATTACAGTTCCCGTCTTTGCAATCACCCTGATTGGTGTATTACTGCAGAAAAAGCAGCTTCTGCCGCAGGACGGCAAGAAAACCATGAGCTGGATCACCTACAATATTGCCCTGCCGGCCCTGATTTTCAATTCCTTTATGAAAACAGACAGCACTGAACTGTTTACCCTGCCCCTCTTTGCCGCAGCTGTTCTGCCCATTGCCGTGGCCGGCGGGATAGCCTGGATACTGGGAAGCATCAGTAATGAGAGTCCTTCCAAAAAGGGCGCCCTCACCTACTGTTCCTACTGGGGCAACAACGGATACATGGGCTTTCCCCTTGCGGTTAATGCCGTGGGCCAGACAACGGGGCTTGCCACAGCTGCAGTAATTAACGCCATGACAGTTCCCCTGTACATAATGACGGGGCTGTATCTGATGTACCGTTCCCGCAGCAAAGAAGCGCACGGAGGTATCAACATGAAGAAGGAAGCCCTGAAAACCTTCTTCAATCCCGTTATCATAACGATTTTTGCCAGTGCCCTTATTTCATGGATACGCGCCCAATTCCCCGACACCCTCAGCGGTCTGCCGCAGATGCTGACCGAAGGCGGGGCCATTCTTGTTGAGACAGCGGGGCTTTTGGGAAAGATGGGCCTGCCCCTTGCACTGATTCTTGTGGGCAGTAATCTGCGGATCAGTGAGATATCACAGGACAAAAAAGCTTTGGCCATTGCCCTGACAGGAAAGCTCTTCATTGCCCCGCTCACGGTGTTTCTCTCGGTGAAATATATTTTTACCGGATTATCCCAGGACACCTTTCTGATACTTATTCTGCTGAATGCCGTACCCGGAGCAGTGGCAAGCTTTATTATTGCAGAACGTCTGAACATGGAGCAGGAGTTTGTCTCCACCAGTCTGGTGATTTCAACGGCCCTCTCCATTATTACCATTCCCCTCTGGCTTTATATTGTTATGTAAGCTATGACCGCACCGGACGCAGAGATACGCACCGCAGCAGCCGGGGCAACACAGGTTTACGTGTATCCGGATATCGATAAATCATCCCGGTACAACCCCTATCTGCGCCTGCTCTGGCAGGATTCCGCCCTCAGCGTGCAAAGTGCCCGTCCCCTGATGCCGGCATATCTTCTGCATCCGCACAGAGCCGTGGTTCACTACAATTGGCTCGCCGTATCCACTCCGGCCGATATCATCAAAACCGCGGTTAAAATGCTGTCTCTCATACCGTTTCGATTTCTGGGGGGACGTATTATCTGGACTGTACATAACACACAGCCCCATGAGCAAAAATACCCCCGCCTCAACCGAATCCTCCGGGCGTGGTTTGCCCGCTTCTGCACGGCCCTCTTTGTTCACTCTTTGCAGGCGCGTCGCTTTGCACAGAAAGAGTATCACCTGCCCCGGCAGAAGATTTATATCATCGACCATCCGACGTATCCTGTCCATCCTATTGAACAGAACGAGGCCGAAACAGCCTTTCGCCGGCTCCTGCCTCAGGTAAAACCGGGACAACATCGAATTCTGATCTACGGAAACATCGCCCGGTATAAGAATATCGCCGAAGCCGCCGCCTGTGCAGCCCATTACCCGCAGATTGCTCTGATTATTGCGGGGCGGGTCAAGGAAAAAGACGCCTATGAGGAGATTAAAGACGGGGCGGCACCGAACATCCATATCATCAACCGGTTTATCACCCCCCGTGAGGAACAGGTGCTCTTTTCAGCCTGTCACGGTGCTCTTTTTAACTTCACGGACATGCTTACGTCCGGCTCCCTCACCCTGGCGCAGAACTACGGAATTCCAATCTGGCTGCGGCGCAATCCTCATCTCCGCGCGCCCCGCACGGCCAATACCCACTGCTTTCGTGATGCCGAAGAACTGATGCAACTGATGGCCCGCCATGAATAAATATCTGCGCCACAGTCTCACCCTTTTTACCGGGGAAAGTCTTGCCAAGGTTGCCTCCGTGGGAACAACAATTGTTCTTGCCCGCTGGCTCAGTCGCGGGGCCGCCTACGATACGGTCGCCGCCGGTATGGCCGCCCTGGCCCTGCTGATTCAGATCTGCGATATGGGCCTGGTGCCCTACGGCCTGACGGAGAGCGCCAAAGCCCCTGAAGACCGCAGCATTGCGCCGGCAACCATTTTTCAGGTGCGCTTCTCCAACTTCCTCGTTATTGTTCTTCCCCTTATGGCTGTCACCGCCGTGCTCCCTCTTCCCTCCGAACAAAAAGCAATGTACCTCCTTTTTGAAGCCGCCGCCTTTGTGGAAGCCCTCAAACCGGAATGGTACCTCAAGGGACGCCAGCGCTTTCGCCTGACCGCCGGGGTTCATCTCGCAGCGACCCTCCTCTTTCTGGGCGGCGTCTGGACAGCGTGGCAGCTTTCGCTTACACCGGAGGCGGTCCCGCTGATTTATATCGGCGCCTACGGCAGCGGCGCCCTCGTCCTGCTCGCCCAGAGCCCCTTTTATCCGGCGTACCGTTGTATCCTCTCCGTCAAAGACCTGCCCCGACGCGCCGCCCAGACCGGCGGAACACGCCTGCTGCAGATGCTGCCCACAACGCTTCCGCCCCTGCTCATTACGGCTCTTATTCCCCACTCTCCCCATATTGCCCCGGGGGCTGCAGCCGGCTTTGCAGCAGCCTTCAAATGCATATCAGCCTCGCGCATCTTTGACCGCATTCTCAGTGTTCTTTTTCTTTCATCCCTTCCCCGTCTCTGGCGACAGGACCGCCGCCGGGCAATCCGCTCTGTACAAATGCTGTACCGCTTTGTGACAGCCCTGAGCCTGGTCATCAGCAGCGGCGTATTTCTCACGGCCCCCTTCATTCTGAGAATTCTCCTGGGGCAGGAATTTACAAAAAACAGCATGACTCTCTCCCTGCTTGCCCTGTTCCTCGGTTTCAGTCTGCTTAACACCATCGTCAGCTACGGCCTGCTCTCTCTGGGAGATCCCCGGCGTTTCTTCCAGTCAACCTTTGCCCCCACACTTGTCACCCTGCCTCTCATACTCCCCCTGACATGGTTTTTCGGCGAAGACGGAGCCGCCGGTGCCATTATTATCGTGGAATGTGCCGTATTTATCCGTTCGGTACAGCTCTTTTCCCGCTGGATCCCCCTTCGCCTGCGTGAGGGAATGCTCCTCTGTGCAGCCCTCATCCCCATTCTTTTCGACGCCCTCAGCCCCGCCTCCGCGGGCCCGAAAATATGCGCCACAATTATGCTGATCCTCTCCGGTGCCGCAGCAGGGGTGTTTTTTATCAATCTTAACAAAGAGAGTCAGCAGCAATGACGGTCTTTCGTACAGAACACCGGGACGATCAGCGGAATGCCTTTCTTGATCAATGCGGCATTATCCATGCCCCCCTGGGGACTACTCCCCTTGAGCAGCTGCCGCGGACACAGATTCTTATCCTTACGCCGCAGACCTCCCGCTCAATACAGGAGATACGGGCCTTTCTCAATGCGGGCAGAACGGTTCTCTCTCTCTGCCCGAACATGACGGCGGACCTGCTGAATACGCGGGTACGCCGAAAATTTATTTGCTCTTCCATGGTGGAAACAGACACGGCCCGCACGGAACAGCTTGATCTGTTCTGCCGGGTGCATCTGCTTGAAAACCAGCTCTGCCGCGTGGAGGAACACGGCCCGGGTCTTCTGGCATTCTGGGGCATTCCTCTGCACATTATCGATGATGATCATGTCCTGCGCAAGGCCTTTCCCGCCGGTGTTCGCAAAAATCCCGCCGAAGAGGTTTCGCGCATCTCCAAGGGAACAGCGGTCCGGCTCTTTCAGTATTTTCTGCGCCGCCTTGCCCGCCGCCGCGGCATCGGGCTGGTGCTGCGCGACCGCTTCCGCAGTGAGCCCCTGCCCCTGCTCTTTCGCATCGACACGGATTACGGCAGCCGCCGGGCCGTTCAGGAGTGGCAGAGCCGCAGTGCCAAAAAGGGCATTAAAACCACCTGGTTCATTCATACCGCCGCCCATCAGTCCTGGCTTGATCTCTTCACGGCCAATCCGGAGGATGAAGGAGCGCTCCACTGCAGAAATCACCACCCCCGGCAAAGCACGCAGGAACTTCGCAAAGCCATTCGGGAGCTGACCGCCGCGGGAATCCGCCCCCGGGGGTATGCCGCCCCCTACGGCATCCACCGGCGTACCATCAACCGCGCCCTGATGAACGCGGGCATCACCTACGGCTCGGATTTTTCCTGCCTCTACGATGCTCCGCCCCTTATGCACAAAAAGAATCTTCTCCAGATACCCATTCACCCCGTCTGTATCAACAGTTTTACGGCTTTCGGCATTGCCGATGAGGTCATCCGCCGGTATTTTTTCCGCCATATCGATCTCTGCACGGCCCGGCGCCGTCCGATCATTCTCTATGACCATCTGCTCCATGACCGTACCGGGCTTCGACAGGAGATACTGAACTACGCCCTGCAGCAGAATGCCGTCCCCGCCACCTTCAGTGAATACGCCGCCACGGTGCAGAAGGATTATGAATCAAGCAGCCGACTGTACGAAGATAAGGACATCCTGCGAAACCCCGGCGGCCTTCCCCTTGCCCTGTGGTACAGTGAAGACCGGGTTGCCGCCGTGCGCACAGACGTGCCCCTTGCAGCGGAAAAACTACCCGCTCAGACCTACGCCCCGCCGCCGCATCACGAAGAAAAATGCCGCAGACTCAATCTGCGGGAACTCAAGAATATGCTCCTCACCCGCTACTACCGGAGGAAACCGTGAAACAGATATGTGCCGTTATTCCCCAGGTTGCCCGTGTTGTCGAGGGCGGTTTAGCCAAGCAGGCCGTGCGCACCGTTCAGGAGGCCGCCCGCTGCGGTGTACCCATGCTGCAGTACCACCCCTGGAAACGCATCGACTGGTCCACCGTGGGGGCAGTCCATATCTTCTGCGCCGGAGCGGACACTCTGGATATTGCAAAGCAAGCCCGGGCCCGGGGAATACCCATTATTCTGTCACCGGTGTTTTTCAGCACTCACAGCAATCTGCTGATCCGTCTTCAGCTGAGCTTTACGGATACCCTTCAGCGGGTATTTTCAGGCATGAACACCACCTTTACCTTTGTCCGCGACCACTGCGCCATGGCTGATCTCATTCTGCCCAATACCGATGAAGAAGGCGCAAAAATCAGCGCGGCTTTTCGCATTGCTCCTGCAAAGATCACCCTCATGCCCAACGGAATTGATCCTCATTTCTCCGGCGCTGATCCGGATCTCTTTGTCAGAACCTACGGTGACAGGGATATTATTCTGACCGTGGCCAATATCGGCGCCCGGCGCAAGAATATACTCGCCCTGGTACAGGCTCTGCAGAAGATCGACCATCCCGCCTACATCGTCGGGCCGTATTTTGACACTCCCTACGGCCGCAGCTGTATGAAAGAGATTGAAAAGGCGCCCCATATCCATGCAATCGGCGAACTCGACAACACTTCAGCCATGCTGAAGTCGGCCTACTGCAACTCGAAGGTCTTTGCCCTGCCCTCACTCTTTGAGAC
>JBNJDQ010000030.1:0-19646 GCA_051745065.1 Fibrobacterota bacterium | reverse complement strand
CGATTCTGGCCAATGCTCTGGTACAGCAGAACTATGATATTACCTACATCGGTGCTTTGGGCAAGGATGTAATCAATCCGGTGTACGCCGATTTTGTTGATCGGTGCAGTGAGGTTATCTCTCTGACAGATCCCGGACATACGGATGCCCTTGAGTTTAATGACGGTAAGCTGATGCTTGTAAAACAAAGTAATCTCACGGAGGTTAACTGGGACAGTCTGGTTGCAGCGGTGGGCCGCGAACGGGTTGCAGAGCTTTGTACGGGTGTTGACCTTCTTGCCCTGACCAACTGGACTGAGATTCCCGGTATGAACTCTCTGTTGCGCGGATTTAATGAAATACTTGCCGAGAGCGATGCCCGCCCCGGTGTTTTTATCGATCTGGTGGATCCGGCAAAACGCACGGATACGGATATTCGTGAAGTTATTGATATTATTGTTGATATGCAGGTGAATTCCGATGTTATTCTCGGGCTCAATGAACATGAGTCGGCGATTATTGCTCAGCTTCTTGATATTGAGAAAGAGGATCTGACCGAACGTGCCGCGGCGATTCGTGAGCGGACTGGGCTTCATCTTATTGTAATTCACCCCATTGCCGGAGCGGCCTATTCTTCCGAACAGGGCGCATCCTGGATTGACGGGCCCTACACACCGACGCCGAAACTGACCACCGGTGCGGGGGATAATTTTAACTCCGGGTTCTGCAATGCCTGGCTGAGCGGGCTTTCCCATGAGGAATGTCTTGCTGTCGGTGTCTGTACATCAGGTTACTACGTGCGGGAGTGTGATTCTCCGGATACAGCGGGGCTGGTGGATTTTATGCATCGCTGGGCCGATATTAACTGCGACGAAATATAAAGGAGACGCAATGATTGATCGATTGAAACGTGAAATAAAGCAGGCCATGAAGAATAAGGATAAGAAGCGCCTGACCGTACTTCGCTCACTTCTTTCCGGAGCCAAGAACGCTGCTCTGGACAGTGGCGGAGACCGTGAACCCACGCAGGAGCATCTGACAGCGGTGGTTTCAAAGGCCATTAAGCAACGCAATGACAGCATTGCAGAATATGAATCCGCCGGGCGAGACGATCTGGCTCAGCAGGAGCAGTATGAGCTGAAGGTGATCAAAGAGTTTCAGCCCGAGCAACTTTCCGAAGAGGATATCGAAAATATTGTTGACGATGCGCTTTCCGCCACAGGGGCTTCGTCCAAAGCCGATATGGGAAAAGTGATGGGGGCTGTTATGCCGAAAGTGAAAGGCAAAGCCGACGGTTCACTGGTGAAAAAGGTCGTCCTTTCCCGTCTTGCCTGAAAACATATCCCTGCGCAGAGGGGGTATGTATTCCCCTCTGTTGAAAGGTGTGTTTTTAACCTACAGGATTTTTTCCGTGTATGGACGTTTTTCCTATTGCACCGTTCGCAATAAAAGATAGGATACAGGTATACTTGTTTTTTTCGAAAAGGAGTTTTTATGGAACAGGAAAAGATGAATATGCCCCTTCTGGGAGATGAATTTCCCGAGATGGCAGTCAAGACAACTCACGGCCCCATGAACCTTCCCGGTGATATGAAGGGGAAATGGTTTGTACTTTTCAGTCATCCTGCTGATTTCACTCCTGTGTGCACGACGGAGTTTGCGGGCTTCCAGAATCGTATGGAAGAGCTGAAGAAGCTTGACTGTGAATTGATCGGTATGTCCATTGACCAGGTGTTCTCCCATATCAAATGGGTAGAATGGATTAAGGAGAATCTCGATATCGACATTGAATTCCCCATTATTGCCGCCAATGATGCCGTTGCCCTCAAGCTTGGTATGCTGCATCCCGGCAAAGGCACCAATACTGTGCGGGCAGTGTTCATTGTGGATCCGGAAAGCAAGGTGCGCCTTGTTCTCTATTATCCCCAGGAGATCGGCCGTAATCTTGACGAGGTTGTTCGTTCGGTGAAAGCCCTGCAGACTTCCGAGAAGCATGGTGTTGCCATTCCGGCGGATTGGCCGAATAATGATCTTATCGGTGATCGGGTGATTATTCCGCCTCCCGGCGATATTGCCGACATCGAAGAGCGGAAGAAGAAGTACGATAATTATGACTGGTGGTTCTGCCACAAAGAACTGTAATGTATATGTCTGAAAATATGCAGAGGAGGCTGCCTGAAAGAGGCAGCCTTTTTGTGATTTCAGAGAGACGTGCCGGAAAGCTCCTCAATCTTTATTCGGATTGCATCCAGTTTAAATGGTTTCGAGATAAAGTCCGTGCGGGCCTGCTTCGTGAGGCTCTGGATTTCCCTGTTATCCGGATAGCCGCTTGAAATGAGAACCGGAGTGGTGGGAGCCTGTTTTCTGAGAGCGGCGTACAGTTCACTCCCCTCCATATCGTCAAGCTGAAAATCCATTACTATCAGCATGAAATTCGATTCGTACGTTGCCCTCAGAGCATCGTGTCCCGTGGAAACGGTTTCTGTTTCTATGCTGAGGGAGGCAAGGAACTTTGCCAGAAATGAGCGGATCATTTCTTCATCGTCAATAATTAATATTCTTTTACTCAAGGCTGCCTCTTTATATCGCTTTTTAAATCAGTGTATTAATAATATATTATGTGCATACGCGCTGCTGCAGATTATTGAAGGGGCGTGTTTTTTATCCCGCATATACTCCTTCATGTATATTACTCTATAAAAGATAATTTGTCAAATGATTTAATAAAAGAGGGTCATGTGACACGGGATATAGTAATAACCGGAGCAAATGAACATAATCTTAAAAATATTGATGTCCGCATTCCCCGGGATACTCTGACGGTAATCTCGGGGCTTTCCGGATCGGGGAAATCCTCCCTTGCCTTTGATACACTTTATTCAGAGGGACAACGGCGCTATGTGGAGTCTCTTTCCTCCTATGCACGGCAGTTTCTGGGGCTGCGTGAAAAACCTGATGTAAAATCCATCGAAGGGCTTTCACCGGCCATTTCCATCGAACAGAAAACAACCGGACATAATCCGCGCTCCACCGTGGCAACCATCACGGAGATTCATGATTATCTTCGGCTTCTCTTTGGTTCTATCGGTATTCCCCATTGTCATCAATGCGGACGTGAAGTGAAAAGTCAGACTGTGCAGGAGATCTGTGATCAGATTCTTGAGCTCCCTGATCGAACGAAATTTCAGCTTCTTTCGCCGGTGATATCCGGTAAGAAAGGGGAGCATAAAGCTGTATTGGAGAATCTTCTCACGGAAGGGTTTGTTCGGGTGCGGATTGATGGAGAAACGGTTCTCCTGGAGGAAGCCCCGGTTCTGGAGCGGAATAAAAAACACTCCATAGATGTTGTCGTGGACCGCTTGGTGATAAAAGAAGGCGTTCAGCGGCGATTGACGGACTCACTTGAGACAGCTCTCGGTGTGAGCATGAATGGAACTGTAAAGGTTGATCTTCCCGCAGAGAACCGGGAAATTCTCTTTTCCGAGCGTCTTTCCTGTGCCCATTGCGGTATCAGTTTTGAGAATGTTGAGCCCCGCAACTTCTCCTTCAATTCACCCTTCGGGGCCTGCGAAAAATGCAACGGTCTGGGGCGCCTCATGGTGGTGGATCCCGCTCTTGTTGTCCCGCGGGAGAATGTCGCCGTCGGGCGCGGAGCGATTGAACCCTGGAACGGTGCAAAGAAGCATACCAGCTGGAACCGCAAGATCATGAAAGCCGTCTGTGCGGAATACGGCATTGATCTGAAAACAAAATGGTGTGACCTGACACCACAGCAGAAAAAAGTGCTTTTATACGGAACCGGACGAAAAAAGATCAATGTCGGCTGGTTTCACAAACCCTTTGAAGGGGTGATTAATAATCTTGAACGGCGCTACGGCGAAACGGAGTCAGAATTTATCCGCGTGTGGATCGAAAAATACATGCGCACCCGTTCCTGCCCGGCCTGCGGTGGTCATCGACTCAATGCGCAGAGCCGTGCTGTTACCGTTGACGGTATGGATATCGGAACGCTTTCGGCCCTTTCTATCACAAAGGTTCAGGCATTCTTTGATGAGTTGCGCCTTTCTGACCGGGATGCTCACATTGCAAAACAGATTCTGCGGGAAATTTATTCACGTTTGGACTTTCTTCTCAATGTCGGCCTGGGATATCTCTCCCTTGACCGCATGGCGCAGACTCTTTCCGGCGGTGAAGCTCAGCGGATTCGCCTTGCCACACAGATCGGCTCGCGCCTGACCGGAGTAACCTATATTCTTGATGAGCCGAGCATCGGTCTGCATCCCCGTGATAATAACCGTCTCCTTGAAACACTGATTTCCCTGCGGGATCTCAACAATACTGTTGTGGTGATTGAACACGATCAGGAAACCCTTGAACGTGCAGACTGGCTCATTGATATCGGCCCTGCAGCCGGTGTGCACGGTGGGGAAGTGGTTGCTGCGGGAACTCCACGGGAGGTAATGGAAAACGAAAGATCCCTCACCGGTGCATATCTGTCGGGACGCCGCTCTATTGCAATTCCTGCAATTCGCCGAACGCCGCGAAAGGAGTGTCTTCGCGTTCTCGGAGCGAAAGGTAATAATCTCAAAAAGATCGATGTGACCTTTCCCCTTGGGGTGCTGACCTGTGTGACGGGGATTTCCGGATCCGGCAAGAGTACCCTTGTTAATCAGACCCTGTATCCGGCTCTTTCGCGAGAACTCTACGGTTCCAAGGCGGTTCCTCTGGAACATACCCGCATTGAGGGAATGGATGCAATTGACAAGGTGATCGATATCGATCAGTCTCCCATCGGCAGAACGCCGCGTTCCAACCCGGCAACCTATACCAAAATATTTGATCATATCCGCACGCTCTTTTCTTCCCTGCCGGAATCGAAGATGCGGGGCTTTAAAAAAGGGCGTTTCAGTTTTAACGTAAAGGGCGGTCGCTGCGAGTCCTGTAAAGGTGACGGTGTGACAAAGATCGAGATGAATTTTCTTCCCGATGTCTATGTGGAGTGTGAAGAATGCCACGGGAAGCGTTACAACCGGGAAACCCTTGCCGTGAAATACAAGGGGAAATCCATTGCCGATGTTCTTGATATGAGCGTTGAGGAAGCCCTGGATTTCTTTGCCAGTCTGTCTCACATCCGTCATCGCCTGGAAGTCCTTGAGCGTGTCGGTCTGGGGTATGTAAAACTGGGGCAGCGGGCGACCACCCTTTCAGGCGGGGAGGCTCAGCGCATAAAGCTTGCCGCGGAGCTGACCAAGCGCTCCACAGGCAGTACTCTGTACATTCTTGATGAGCCCACCACGGGGCTCCATTTTGAGGATATTCGTATGCTCCTGCAGGTGATTCAGGCCCTTGTTGACCGTGGGAATACGGTGATTATTATCGAACATAATCTCGATGTGGTAAAATGCGCTGACCATATTATCGATGTCGGTCCGGAAGGCGGTGACGGCGGCGGTGAAGTTGTTGCTGCGGGTACTCCTGAAGAGGTTATTACGGTAGAAGCGTCACGTACGGGGCAGTATCTGCAGGCATTGCTGAATCAAAAATAAAGAGGACCGCCGGGAGCAGGGGCATGGCCGGGGGATACATTTTTTTATGAGAAAATGTATCCCCCGGCGCATGTTTTGGTGTATACGGTGTATATTATGTATGCATATTTTTTCTGATCGGGAGTATTCATGTCTTTACAAAACAGAGATGTTTCAGTTGCCGTGTATTATTGGATTCATGAGGCGGAAACTGCCTCTGCCGTCCTGCGCAGCAACGGTATAGATGCATATATCGACGATGGCGGCATTACGGTGGCGAACCCCCTTCTTGCAACTTCCGTCGGAGGAATTCGTGTTATGGTTGCTGCCGGTGACAGCGTCCGTGCCCGCGGTGTTCTGCACAATATGCAGATATCTCCGGAAGATCGTGATGAGCCGTGGTGCCCTCATTGCGGAAGTACGGATGTAGCGCTTCAGAGAGACACCTCTTCTTCCGGCGCATTTCTGTCCAGTCTTCTCACACTGGGGCTGAACCTGCTTTTATCTTGGAACAACTGCACATGCAGGAAATGCGGAAGGCCGTTTCGCCGCCTGTAAAAAAAGGCTCTTTCCCGAAGGAAAGAGCCGCGAATAGCTGGATACACCTGTCTTAAATACCGAAACGACTGCCGTATGTTTCCACGACGTAATCAATATCCTTGTCACCCCGTCCGGAGAGATTTACCAGAATTGTTTGGGATGAATCAAGTTGTGCCGCCAGTTTTTGTGCAAAGGCAATGGCGTGGGCACTCTCAATGGCTGGAATAATTCCCTCGTTTCGGGAGATGTCAAAGAACGCCTGGATTGCTTCTTCATCGTTGATTGAGTCGTAGGTGACCCGTTTGAGGTCTTTCAGATACGAATGCTGCGGACCAACGCCGGGATAATCCAGGCCTGATGCTACAGAATGTACCGGCAGGGGCTCTCCATTTTCATCCTGCAGGTTGTAGCATTTGAATCCGTGAATCATGCCGGGAGTTCCCTTGGTGAGTGTTGCCGCATGTTTGCCTGGAACGTCCACACCGTGCCCGGCCGGTTCGATGCCGTAGAGTGAGACCGAGGCATCCTCCAGAAAGGCCGTAAATATTCCCATGGCGTTTGATCCGCCGCCGACACAGGCAACAATATTGTCGGGCAGGGCCTTGCCGGTGAGTTCACGAAACTGCTCTTTGGCTTCTTCCCCGACGATCTGCTGGAAGTCGCGAACCATCATGGGAAAGGGGTGCGGACCGACCACTGAACCGATAGCGTAGAGCTGGGTGTCGGGATCTTTGAGATATGCTTCAAAGGCGGAGTCAACGGCTTCTTTCAGGGTTTTGAGACCGTGGGTAACGGGGATTACATTGGCGCCGAGTATGCGCATGCGAACAACATTGGGATGCTCCTTGGCAATATCCACTTCCCCCATGTGTATGTCGCATTCAAGATCCAGAAGGGCGGCTGCTGTTGCCAGGGCTACGCCGTGCTGGCCGGCACCGGTCTCTGCGATTATCTTCTTTTTTCCCATTTTTTTTGCCAGGAGAGCTTCACCGAGACAGTGGTTGATCTTATGAGCGCCCGTATGATTAAGATCTTCCCGTTTGAAATAGATCTGTGCACCACCGATGGTGCGGCTCATATTTCGTGCATAGTACACCGGGCTGGGGCGACCGACATACTGTTTGGCGTAATAGGTGAGATCTCTTTTGAAATCATCCGTGTCTTTGATTTTGTTGTACGCATCGGTTATTTCCGCAAGGATGCGTTCCAGTTGGGGCGGAACAAAACTGCCGCCGTATTCTCCGAAATAACCATTTTCATCAGGCATGCGATCTCTGCTCAATTCAGACATCTCTATCCTCCGTTTTGTTTCTTTCTGTAATAACAATATAGATTGTTCGGAATGATTTTTCACAGTTTTATTTACGCGGTATATATTTGACCGGAGGTTCTATGCGATTGCAATCTGTCTGTCTGCTTTTTCTGCTGATTTCCGGAGGGGCAACGTTTTGCCGCGAAATCGTTTTTGAAGGGCTCAGCCGAACTCGGCCCGCACGCCTTCGCAGCCTTCTGCAGATCCGCGGGGATTCACTTGGTATGCCCCGTGATTCCGCCCTTGTGCGCAGTCGTCTCCTGAAAAGCGGTATTGTATCAGATATCTCCTTTGAATACGATTCTGCCAAAAACCTGTGGACAGTGCAGGTACAGGAGCGCTGGACCCTGCGTCCCGTAGTCTCCCTGTCCCTTGCTGATACAGCCCTGTTTTATTCTGTTGGGGCTTACGATATCAATCTTTTCGGAGCAGGGGTTCGTGCCGGTGCAATTATGGATAATTATACGGGGCGCCTGAACGGTCGGGGGTGGTGCGAAGTTCCCCGGCCCGGCGGCCTTGCCTGGAATGTACGCGGTGAAGGGAGTTCCCTGCGTCGTTTGCGCAACTGGTACACGCCGGATGGGCGCCTGCAGGGAGGATTCCGTCAGCAACGGGATTATGCGGGACTATCCGTGTTGATTCCTCTTCGCCGTCGCGAGGAGTATCTTACGATCCAGGGGGCTCTGCGTCGGGAAACGTATGATACACTCGGTCTTTCCGGTGACGTCAGTGCCGCCAACAGCACGGGGCTGGATTTTACGGGAGAATTCACCCGATGGTGGGTGCTGGGAGGCTACCGTATGGACAGAACACGGGTGGACGGGTTTCTGCGCCGGGGATGGATCACCTCTGTCACGGGCACCGTGAACGCGAGCGCAAAAGGTCCTTTCGTCACCGCTTTTGCCGGCGGCCAGTATTATTATCCCCTGCCGTCGCGGGGGACCATTCTTCTGCATGGAGCAGCGGGGCTGACGACAAGTGATTTTTTCGGCTCTCAGTTCTATCTTGGGGGAGTGTCTGCCCTGCGCGGTGTGGGCCCTCTTTCTCTGCGGGCCAAATCCTACGGCAGGATCAATCTTGAACTGCAGAAGAATATACGCATCAGAGACCTTCTTGTCATCCAGCCGGCATTTTTTTGTGATGTTCTTGGATTGTGTATGGATGATCAGGCTGGTCAGAATACCGGCGGATTTACCGGAATCGGTGCGGGAATTCGGTTCTTTTTTCCCCGGATTTACGGAGTGCATATCAGTTTTGATTATGCTTTTGTCGGCGGAAGCCGTCGGGATCAGGGGTTTTTCCTCAGTGGAAACCGATTCATACCGGTTCTTTACTGACCGAATTTCCTGAATATTTTTGAGAAAAGATTGGAAAGATCTTCATTCACGGTGTCACTGTTGTAAAAGTTGTTTTGTATGCGCTGGCGTACTTCTGAGATATTGCGTGCTTTTACGGGACCGCGGGATGAGGTATAGCTGTCCCGGCGCTGCGATATTCCCCGTTCGTTCTTTGGGAAAGAATCGCTGCTTTTCCGGGCGGCTTTTTTACTGTTGCGCCCCTGCGCTGCGTACCGGGTGGCTCCAAAATTGCTTATTTTCATTTCCTGACCTTTCAACATACCCGTTACATTTATCGGATGTTGTCTTGAGGTTCTTTAGGTAAAAAATAAAAAATATACTCCATGCGTTTGTAACGTGATGCAAACACAATAGTAACAGGAGATAATTATCTTATAAATTAACTGAATAAGGAGGGGCTGTGTTGCCGGCAGAATGGGACCGCGTTGTATCTCTTTTGAAATATGCATTTCAGCCGATTGTGAATATCCAGTCCGGCCATACCTTCGGAGTGGAGGCGCTTTTGCGCAATGTGAAAGCAGCTGGTTTTTGTACCATTCAGGAAGTTTTTGACCGGGCCGCCCAGGAGGGCTGTTTGGCGGAGTTGGATGTTCGCCTGCGGAAGCTGGCTCTTGCCTCGTTTTATGAAATTAACGGGTCGGAACAGATGAAGCTTTTCTTTAATCTGGATACGCGCCTTGTTAATGAGGCGAAGCATTCAGCCGAATGCACGGAAAAGATGTGTCACAGCGCATGGGTTCATCCGGACTCTCTCTGTTTTGAAATTAGTGAGAAGTTTCCTCTGGATCATACAGAGGAATTCCGGCGAACCCTGGACCTCTATCGCTCCAAGGGCTATCGTATCGCCCTGGATGATTTCGGAAGCGGGTTTTCCGGTCTGAAGGTGCTGTATACCAGCGAACCGGACTATCTTAAGATTGATCGGTTCTTTATCAGCGGGATTTGCCGGGATGCCCGAAAAAAACTGTTTGTCACCAATATTGTAGCCCTCGCCCATACTCTGGGAATGAAGGTGATTGCCGAAGGAGTTGAAACCCGAAAGGAGTTTTATCAATGCCGGGAAAGCGGCTGTGATTATGTGCAGGGCTTTTATATCAGCTACCCTCATTTGGATACGGCGACAGTTCCCCTGCGGTATCCGGCGATTGAGTATATCAACAGAAACGATCGTCGCACCACAGGAAAAGACAGTTCCTTTATTCTTGATAACATAGAAAAGATAGAATCCTTTACTTTTCCCGGTACCAGTATATCAGCGGTATTTAACTTCTTTCGCCGGCATAATGAGAATACGTATATCCCCCTTGTGAGCACTATGGGAGAGCCACTCGGAATTGTGCATGAGAAAAATCTGAAAAAATATGTGTATTCCCCCTTCGGTAAAGAACTTCTGACCAATCGGGGGCGGGAGCATGAGCTGTTGTCTTTTATTACCCGGGTTCCGTGTTTTGAAGCCACCAGTACCCTTGAGCAGATTATTGCCGTCTACAACCATGACAATATGCGCAGTGAAGAGTGTATTATTATCACGCAGAACAGTAAGTACATCGGTGTTCTGACGGCAAAAACCCTGCTGAAGGCGATCAATGAACGTGCTCTCAGCGCCGCCCGGGATCTGAATCCTCTCAGTGGTCTGCCGGGTAACCGTTCCATTGCACGGTATCTGAAAGAAATGCTGCACGGCCGTGAAAGAGGGGAGCTTATTGTGGCGTATTTCGATTTTGATAATTTTAAACCATTTAATGATTATTTCGGGTTTCGCGTGGGAGACCGTATTATCAAGCATTTTTCAGATATTCTGAAAGCAGAAACAGGGAGCAGCGGCATTTTTGCCGGTCATGTTGGCGGAGATGATTTTTTTGTGGGTATTGAGAAGCAGGAGCTTTCCCGTGCCATGCAGCTGCTGAAACAAATCAAGGAGCAGTTTGATACTGATGCATTGATGTATTATGATCGTTCGACGCAAAAACGGGGTGTCATTGACATGCATGACCGTCGCGGCGTGTTGCGCAGTTTCCCCCTGATCACTGTGTCAGTCGCAGTTCTTGCCATGGCAAAACGGGAAAAGGTTACAGATGATTATATCAATCGGCGCATAACTGTATTGAAAAAAATTGCCAAAAGTAATACTGCGGGAATTGCCCTGGAAGTAAGCAGCTTTGATACCTGCTCTGCAGGGGGAATTCAGGGGTTCAAAAAAGAAAAAATTCTTTGACATTTATACCCTGATCATGTATATTACATGCGCTTCATTGATAAGGGCTCATAACTCAGTTGGTTAGAGTAGCTGACTCATAATCAGTTTGTCCCAGGTTCAAGTCCTGGTGAGCCCACCAGCTACCCTGTTACGGTGTCCCTGAGGCACTTTTATTTTATATGGAGGCGAAAATGGATGTTGAGAGTCTTATAAACCTGGAGAAAATCGACAAAGAGATTGCCAGACTTGAAAAATCCAAAAAGTCTCTGCCCCGGGAGCTGGATGAGCTGGAGAATGAACTTGCAGAAAAAAAAGATGCCTGCGAAGCTGCGGAGAACAAACTCAAAAATGCGGAGTTGGAAAGTGATCACGCCCGCCATCAGGTTGAAGCCAATCGCACTGAACTTGACAAAAGTAACGAAAAACTCCTGAAGGTAACCAAAGAGCGCGAGTATGACGCGGTCCTGCACGAAATTCGTGAGCGCAAGCGGATGATCGATAAAGAACAGAAGCGTCTTTCCAAACTTGCCCAGCAGATAGCAGAGGCGCAGGAAGAGTTTGAGGCTCTTACGCAGGAGTACAACGATCGCCGCGATGAACTGCAGCCCCAAATTGATGAAATGAAAGAAACCCTTGCCAATATCGATTCCGATGTGGAGGCCGTCAGGCGTGATCGACCTGCTCTCGAGGAAAAAATCGACAAAAGGTTCCTCACCGTGTATCGGCGTATTCAGGAAAAACGTGATTCCGGCCGGGCCCTTTCGGTGATTGATTTCTCAAGTACATTCTGCTCCAATTGTTATCAGGTAATTACACCGAATATTGTCCGTCTTGCCTCAAAAGTGGATTATCCTGTTTTCTGTGAAAACTGTGGATCCATTTTTGTGTATAAAAAGGTTGACAGGTAACCGACAGTCCATGTATATTATGGGCGTCTTTGACAGATTTCTGCACCCGTAGCTCAACTGGATAGAGTACCTGACTACGAATCAGGCGGTTTGGGGTTCGACTCCCTGCGGGTGTACCATATATGGCCTCTTTCAAAAGAGGCCTTTTTTTATTCCGTTTTACTCTGCGGAGCCTTTGTTGTAGGTGCTGAATGCCTGTGCCAGACGTTCGTGAAATCCCGGGACCGCTTTTTCTGCGGGAATCCGCTGAGCTTCACCACGTGAGAGCCACCGGATTTCGGTATACGTAAATGGATCATGCTGTGCCGCGCGGGCTTCTTCCGGGCAGACTTTGGCCAAAAACATTATGCCCGGAATTGTTTTACCGCTTTTTTGGTCAGTAAAAGAGTAGGTGACCACCGGAGGGTAGGAGTGGTTTTCAAAGGGGCGCAGGGTAATACCGAAATCATCCCGGTATCCCTGCTCCAGGGATTCTTCAATTGTCCGGTAAAGCTGAAGGCTGCTGCAGCCGAAATCCCAGAGATGGTCCTCCCGCCGTTTTCCCACAAGCAGTTTTTGGCCGCTGTCGGTGAGGCAGAATGCAACCAGATGCAACTCTGATAGTCGCTCTATGGGGACTGCTGCGGAGAGCGTTTCCGGCTTGTTTGCGCGCATCTCTTTAACGCCCTGTTTGAGGGTCTGTAACTCTGAACTTCGAAAAAGATCCGTAAAGACCTTTTGCAGATTGCCTACATTTTGGCGGGAGCAAATGCCTTCGGCAAGAATCCTGCGGGCCAATGGATCGGTAATGGGTTCATCGTAGAGAAACAGCTTTTCCGCCTCATGCCAGTGTTCATGATACCATACCACGGGGTACGGGCGCCCGTTCCATACTCCTTTCAGCTGCTCGTAGGATACAATCCTGATATGTTTTCTCATCTGCGGTGCAGCGTCGCTGATCAAAACGGCCAGATGGGCGCCGATAACCAGTTTGCCCTGTCCGCCGAAGGATCCCAGGCGAAAGCCGGTGTCGATGTGCGGACCAAGGAAATCCAGGCGGACTGAGTTGCCTGCGGTGTTTCTGATCAGATAATTGCTTTCGTGGTTGCGCGGGGAGAAATCGCGTTGTTCGCGCATGTAGGCGCACCAGAGGGTTGCCTTGACTGAAAGCAGCTCCTGGACGGCGGTGTTTTCCTTTATAAAAATAATGTTTCGCCGGAGAATGGAAAATATTCGTGACGGCAGTTCTGCGAGTGTCTCCATATGCTGCAGGGGCATATAAAAGAGTATTTCATCGCCCACCATTTTCCAGTCCACAGCAGAGGTGAAATATCCTTTTACCTGGGAGCGGCAGTAGTCAAAGAAACGATTGAATAACAACGGCCAGTAGGGATCTTTCAGTTTAAAGGCTGTGGAGTTGACCAGATCAAAGGAGATAAATATATACGTGCCGCTCAGATTACTGTCGAGAATATTGGCGGAGTTGTGCATTTTGCGGCCTCAAAAGATACGGGGTTATTCTCTGCTGATATGCAGCAGAGGTATAAAATATACTTATGGCGCTGATCTGTCCACCTCTCCTGTACCAGGGGGAGGTATACAAGGGTTTCCACCGGGGGCGGAAGAATTATCTGTTATCACCGTTGAGCAGATCGCCCAGTCCACCCAGTACAGAACCTTCCCCCGTTCTTTTGCCTCCGGATGAAGGGGCATTCTGCAGGATACGGTCGGCAAAGCGCGAAAAGGGCAGTGTTTGCAGCCAGACTGTTCCTGTTCCGGAAAGAGTGGCAAGAAACAGTCCTTCACCACCGAAGACTGCGGACTTAAGGTTTCTGTTCATTTCAATATTGTAATCAATACCGCCGGAAAAAGCGGCAATGCATCCAGTATCCACCTTGATGGTTTCCCCCTGAAGTTTTCGCTCCACAATGGTTCCGCCGGCATGGATAAAGGCTTTTCCGTCTCCCCGCAGGGTTTGCAGGATAAATCCTTCACCACCAAATAAACCGGCACCGAGTTTTTTGTTCAGGCGAATGGATATTTCTGTCCCCAGGGCGGCACAGAGGAATGCATCTTTCTGGCAAATCAATTCTCCGTCAAAATCGGGAAGATTGACAGGAATGATTCTGCCGGGATACGGCGCGCCGAAGGTGATATGTTTCTTTCCGGTCCCCTGATTGGTGAAATGAGTGGTAAAGAGTGACTCTCCACTGATCATTCGTTTGCCGGCATCAAAGATTTTTCCCATCAGGCCCTGCCCGGGTTTTGAGCCGTCACCCATTTTGGCTTCAAAACTGATACCTGCATCCATCCAGCTCATGGCGGATGCTTCGGCGACCACTGTTTCCTGCGGATCCAGTTCCACTTCCACTGCCTGAAGATCGTTGCCGATAATCTGATAATCGATCTCATGAGAATTCATTACGTCCTCCTGATAAAGGATATTCTGTTGTTGCTGCTGATCCTGATACGTCCTGTTCCGAACAGGATTTCAGAGATCAATGCTGAATCGCTTTACAGTTATATGTTCATACTGATTATACAACAGAACGCCCGTGAAGCAATATGTTTCTGAGAAATCACAGGGGTTCTGTGGGAGATGAATTTTTCCGAATCTTTCTTTGCGTTTTTTTCCTGATTGCACATATATTACAATAACCATAATCTGATTTTTACGGTTTAATTAATAAGGAGCTTGAATGGCAGATCTGAAAGGAACGCAGACGGAGAAGAACCTGATTACCGCCTTTGCCGGTGAATCTCAGGCACGTAACCGCTACACCTATTTTGCAGCAAAGGCCAGAAAAGAAGGTCTTGTTCAGATTTCGGATATTTTTACTGAAACTGCAGAGCAGGAGAAAGAGCACGCAAAACGGTTTTTTAAATTTCTTGAAGGCGGTGAAGCGGAGGTGCAGGCATCATTTCCCGCCGGCATGATTGGTACAACTCTTGAAAATCTGAAGGCTGCTGCCGATGGCGAGTTGGAAGAGTGGGGCGATATGTATCCCGGTTTTGCAAAAACAGCACGGGAAGAAGGCTTTGAGAAAATTGCAGAGGCCTTTGAATCTATTGTTGTGGCAGAGAAGCAGCATGAAAACCGCTATCGTCAGCTGGCGGATAATCTTGAAAAAGGGATGGTTTTCAAAAAAGGGAACACTGTTACCTGGCGTTGCAGAAACTGTGGATACCTTCACGAAGGCACAGAAGCTCCCAGAGTCTGTCCCGCCTGTGTACACCCTCAAGCTCATTTCGAAGTATTTGTTGAACAGTATTAATTAAGGAGTAGTAATATGAGTAAGTACGAATGTACTGTATGCGGATGGATCTATGACCCCGAAGTGGGTGATCCCGATAGCGGAATTGAACCCGGAACTGCCTTTGAAGACATTCCCGATGATTGGGTCTGCCCCGAATGCGGTGTCGGTAAAGAGGATTTCGAAAAGATGGATTAGTTCTCCCGGGGCCGGATCTCTTCCGGCCCTTTTCCTTCCCCCAGTAGTTCCGCGATGGTATGCTCCAGTTCGAAAATCGAAAAGGGTTTGGAGATATAGCGGTTCGCTCCCATGGAAATCAGCTCCTGTACTTTTCCCTCTTTAGCATAGCCCGACGCAACAATTACCGGGATTTCCCCGGCAGATTTGCGTATTTCCCTGTACGCTTCCACTCCGTCCATGACCGGCATTATGACATCAAGAATAATCAGATCAATCTCTGACGCCTGTTCTTTTACACGGGACACCGCCTCCAGCCCGTTTTCCGCAGTAAGCACGGTGTAGCCCATGCGGGTGATTCCCGAGCGCAGAGTTGTGCGCATCAGTTCATCGTCATCAACGACAAGTATTTGCCCTTTACGGGATGCGACGCTTCCGGGGGCATTCTTTTTTCGTACGTGCGCAGAGGAATGTTTTTGAGAGGTGCAGGGAATGCGGGGAAAATACAGACTGAATGTTGTCCCCCTTGCGGAGGAGGTAACCTGTATACCGCCGCCGTGATTCATCACCGTGCCGTACACCGCAGCCAGCCCCATGCCCGTTCCTTTTCCGTTTTCCTTGGTTGTATAAAACGGTTCAAATATACGACTGAGAGCGTTCTGCGGAATGCCTTCCCCCGTATCGGCCACGTTCAAACAGACATATTCTCCCGGAGGCAGTGTGCCGTCCACCACCTCCAGGGGGGATGCAAAAGTGCATATTTCCACGCGGATCTGAAGGCTGCCGTCACGATTGTTCAGGCTGTCTGCCCCATTGATGGACAGGTTGAGCAGGGCATTCTGGATCTGTGAGTAATCCCCGCGAATGCAGAGTGAACTGCATTCTTCGGGCAGATCCGTGTAGATGCGGCACTTCTTGGTGATACTGTGGCGCAGAATTTCCTCCACATCCCCTACAACGGCACAGATACTGATTGGTTCCATACGGTATTTACCCTGCCGGGAAAAGGCCAGGAGTTGTTGCACCAGGGAGGCACTGTTGCGGACAGCCGAGAGGATGGTATCAATGCTTTTTTCGGATTCAGAATCCGGTGCATGGTGCATTTTCATCAGTTCGGCAATGCCCATAATGCCGGCAAGCTGATTATTCATATCGTGGGCGATGCCCCCGGCAAGCTGTCCCAGGGCATGGAGCTTTTCCGAATGCCGAAGTTGCTCTTCCAGCTCCTGCCGGTCAGTAATATCGATAAGAATGACAATCTGTCCTTTGCCGCTGCCCCGGACGGAATAGTTTCTTTTGCGCAGAATAAAATGGTGGTCCCTTTCGTCCCGAAGAGGAGCGGTGATCTCACCCTCCATGTCAGAGATCTGTAAAAGTTTGGTTGTTTCCTTTCCGAAGGCGCGTAGACAGGCTCTGTTTTTGAGTATGACCCGATCCTTTTTTTCTCTTTCATTTCGGGATATAACGTACAGTGGGTAGGGGATTTCGTCAATCAGATGCTGCTGGAATTCCGCCTGATTAACTGCGTTGACCCGGGAGCGCCGCAGATTCTTTTCCCGAATGGCTATTTCGTCGGCGCTTTTCCTCAGGTGTGCGGCCATTTCATCCAGCTCACGGATCCCCGTGCGTGATTCTGCCAGAGAGTATTCTCCCCGGGCAAGATTGTTGAGGTTTTCCTGAAATTGAGAAAACACCTCCCGCAGCCACAGCGATATGGAATAATGGGAAGCTGTTAAAATAAATACGATAAAGAACAGTAAAAAAACACCTCCGCCGGTTAAATAGAGATATGGCTCAATAAAGGATGCGTATGGCTCTGAAATGAGGATGTACCATTTTTTATCCTGCAGAGGGAGCAGATGTCCTTTCATTTTGGTACTGTTGCGGGTGTAGGTCAGGGCGTCTGCGGCGGAACTTGTTTGGCGCAGTTCAAGAAGCTGCCGAAGGTTTGTGTAGTTTTCTGCGCTGTTTCCGGAAAGAATAAATTTTCCGAAACGATCGATTACGGCGATATCTTTTTGGATTTTTTCGTTGAGTTTCTGAATCACTTCCTGGATTTGTGCCAGCTGAATATCGCCGCAGATATATCCCTTCTCCAGGGGATAAAACAGGGAGACCGTTTTTTCACCACTGATAAAGGAATTGTAAACCGGGGACCAGATTCGGTTCTGCTCTGCGTTTTGTGTAAAAAAGGATTTCCCTGCAAAAGTAGTGTTATGCCAGAGGATACTGTCACGGGGGACAATTTTATCTCCGCGGATCATGTAGGAGTTGCTGATTCTTCCAGAGGAATCGACAATGTGTATATCCGAAAAGGGAGATTGCGGCAGTATGGCTTCCACAGTACGGGCAAAGGAATGCTCGGGGTAATGCCCATGGATTCGTGCAATTTTCCTGATTATCCGATGGGCATTGCTGAAGCGGGAGTTAATGATTTCAACGCTGAGGCGGGCCGTTTCAAGACTGTACATATCACGGGCATTGCTGAAATGATGCAGCATACCTAAAAGAATCCCGATGATGACAAGAATGACAGGAAGTGCGGACAGAAAAAAGAGTTTTCTGTATATTTTACCGCTTAAAGAGGCAGTTTTGTTATTTATTCGGCGCGGCATGAACAAGGGCTCCGTTCTGCACGATGAAGGGAATGTAGTCCGCCGTATTATCGCCAAAGGCGTTAAAGGTTATTTCCCGGGTCAGGCCGTCAAATTTGCCCGTGGATAGAATGGTTTTTTTGAGATTGGAAGGGGATGGGTCGTGTAACAGAGCCTGCTTCATGATGGAGACAGCATTATATGCCTGAACAGCGGCAAAGTTGGGCTGATAGCCGAAGCGGCGGGTGAATTTACTGTAAAACCTTTGATATGCCGGAGCTGTACTGAGAAGGTTATAGGACTGAAAGGTAATAAATCCTTCTGTTATTGTACCGCCGCTTTCGATAAGGTCCATATTGCATGTGGCATCACCTCCGATGAGAAGCACTTCTTTATTTATTCTGCGGGCGCTTTTGATGATCAGAAGAGCGTCCATGTAATTGACAAAGAGTATGAGGGCCTGAGGATTTTCCGCAAGGGCCGCTTCAGTTTCCCGAATATAGAGATCACTGTCCATCTCTTTATTCGGACTCTCAAAGGGGTATAATCCCGTAACCGTAATGCCTGATTGCTCAAAGATCTTTTCGGCATTTTGACTGAGTGGCTCAGCATAGGCACGGTTGCCGCTGTTGTAGAGAATGGCTACCCGGGTGATTGTATCACAGGAGGAGATATAGTTGTCCATGGAGCGCACCAGAGCGCTTGCCGGCGGAATAATTGTAATAATATTATCCCTTCGATCTTCAAGCTTCGGGCTGTTTGTGGTGGGGCTGATAATCAGGGTGCCGCTTTCCGAAAGTTCCTGCCCCGCTGCAAGGGTCATGGCACTGCTGAAGGGACCGATAACCAGAGGTATTTCACTGGTGCGTATCCTGCGCCCTTTCTGCCGGGCGATTGTTTTGTTTTCCTGATCATCGAGTAGGATCGGAGTAATTGAGCGACCGGCGATACCTCCGGCCTCGTTGATTTCCTCCATTGCAAGGAGTGCTCCGTCACGTCCATCAACTGAAACGTCGAAAACCGTTCGGGAAAAGCTCCCCATAACAGCAATCCCAAGGGGCTGATTTGCCCGAAAGTACAGAAACGCCCCCGCGCCGAGCAGGACAGACAGTATAAAAAGGATATATCGCTTTCTCATTCCGCCTCACGCGATGTGGAATAGAAATCTGAATTATATCATGTGATTTTGATTGGGCAAGTAGATATTACCGGCGCCTGAAAGATGGCTTGCCGTAGGTGGACCGGTTTCGAACCTCGTCGAGTATATCAAGGTAATTGTAGTAGCGCTCCGGTTCGATATCTTCTGTCTCGACGGCAGCTTTTACGGCGCAGCGGGGTTCGGATTCATGAATGCAGTTACGAAACGCGCACTCGCCGGCATGAGCGGCAATATCGGGAAAATGCCTGCTGACATCTGCCGGATTTACCAGCTCCAGGGGAGTGTGGGAAAATCCCGGTGTGTCTGCTATGAAGCTGTCCCTGTTCAGGCTCAGCAGGCTCGTATGAGTGGTCGTATTCCGGCCCCGGGAGATATGGCGGGAGAGTTGCGAGGTGCGAAATGGAATATCGGGAAAGAGTATCTTCATTAAAGAACTTTTGCCCGTTCCTGAAGGGCCGGCAAAAACAGAGCACCGGCCGCGACAGATTTCTGTCAGAATACGCCGGGTCTCTTCGGGGGATTTGGTTGTAACGGCATGCACCACAGAGACGATCCGGGAATAGCTCTCTTTGTAGAAGGCCAGTTCATTGCGGTCTTCTTCGGTTAAGAGATCTTTTTTGTTGAAGATAAGGCTGACCGGTACAGAAAGACGGGAGGCGTTGAA
>JBNJDQ010000029.1:0-19883 GCA_051745065.1 Fibrobacterota bacterium | reverse complement strand
CGTCCCAGGGCGGCGGCACACCGCGGATCCCGGCAGAACTCGGGAAAGTCATCATCGATGGCGGTGTATTCCTGACGCATCCTCTTCTCAAGGTATACATCGAACCCCTTCCGTTTGTGGAATTCTTCCCTGATTGCCTGTGCAGCTGAATCGGCAAAGGCCGGATCATCGGCATTGGTGTACGGTGTCAGAACACCGACGCGGGCGTCACTCTCGTATGAGAGCAGGATGGATGCAAGAATAATATGCAGAAGTATAACTCGTTTTATGATCACCGTGTCCTCCAGTTAGTACCTATTTGAAGAGAATTATCTCTTTTGTGTATCGTTTCCTGTTGCTGCCGTCATCTACGGTGGCAACCATAAAGTATCTGCCGTTACGGCACATCTTATCTCCGCGAAGATGAAGGGTGTGCTTATCATTGGATTCATCCAGGGCTGCATTTTTGTTAATGCGGGTGCGGCCGTCCCAGATAATCTGCAGAGGAGAGCCCGGGGAAACCGTATTGTATTTGCCCTGCCACACTTTCTCACCGGATACCGAAACAATCTCAATGGTCACAGCAATATTTGCTTTTGTTGTACTGTTGAGGGGGAGTATTTCGATAACTGTTCCCGGTATATCCCGGTTCGGTCCCTCCAGTTCGCCGTTTGGTACAAAAGGGGAGAAGGGATTGGGAGAGACTGAAACCGATGCGCTGAGACTGTCTGTCTCACGGTAGATCATGGCAAAACGAAGAGAATCGTTCATGTTGAGAACTTCCCCTGCGGGAACTGTCAGGGTATGCGATTCGTCTGAGTAGGTAAGAAGACTGTCGATATAATAGGAGCTCCAGGTGGAGTCCGTGGTACCGCTGTCACGCCATGGGTGATCCCACCCAAGAGAGTCTTCATCCCACACTGCAAGGGATACGTTGGAGCCGTTCTCTGCGGCCAGACTGTGGTATTCCCGGGGAAGCTGCGCCCGCAGCAGTACAGAATCCGCAGGAACGAAGGCGTCGCCCTCTGCACGGGAGGCAATGGTATCCGTTCTGAAGGTCCCCCGGAATTTGGATATCGTGTAAACGCGGCCGATTCGTGAAATACCCCGTTCCGCAATGTTGTTTTTTATTTCATTCTCTGTTTGTGAATGGAGAATTCCGAGCTCAATATTGGATCCGGGAGTGCTGCTGCTGTGGGGAATATCCAGACTGATCCCCGTGAAGTCGGTTATTCGGCCTCCGAATTCGGAAACACTGTGCCGAACGTTGAGTGGGCTTCCCCCCTTGGTGTACTCCGTGGAGAGTCTCTTTCCGTATGATGCAATAATACGTACAGGGCCGGAAAAGGTGCTTCGGGGCTGAAATATCCCTTCCACGCCGATGGTGCCGGCGGAATCGGGGATTATTTGCCAGGTCGGGGAAGGAGAAAGCTTTTCTCCCTCTTCGGAGAATGCCGTAAAGAGGAATTGAAGGGACTCATTGTTCAGAATGGTATTGCCGCTGAGCTTTCGTGCTGTTGTTAGGGCAATGGAGTCCACGTTTTGATCAACCACTTCAATGGGAATACGCATGGTATCGACCAGATCAGTACTGAGGGAGTAGTCTGTTCCGGTTACAAAGCTGACTGTGATCGTATCCTTTCCGGTGTCTTTGGGCTCCAGCACAACAACGGGGGTTGTACCACTGCGGTTGGTGCTGATCTTTACCATGCCCTGAGTTGATGTAAAGGTAAAATTGTCCGAATTAAAATCCCTTTGGGAAAGAGTGGTTAAGTTGTCGCTGTAATAGCCGGTCACGGAAAAGGTCGCCCTGCCTTTTTCGGGGATGACTGCCCCGGCAAGAGACGGTTGAATGTCAACCTTGGTGATAATTGTGGGGTCGGGCTTAATAAATGCTGTATACCGTTCTTTTTCTGTTCCGTAAATACTTCCGTCTGCTGTGTAAATCCGAAAATAGTAGACCATTTTCGACCCTGAGCGCGGAGGGGTAATGTCAGCAGAATAACTCTTCCCGTCTTCTTCAGAGCTCATTGGTGTATGGTCATAGGATTGGTGGGACTGATCACGGTAAAAGAGTCGGATTGAATCGACCGTATTTGTTTCAAAACCGTAATTTCCGACGGAAATCTGAGTTATACCACCTTCTGCAGTGAGTGTATCCTGCGATTCATGAACAAAGGGAAGCATCACTGTATCTGCGAGGGTTGTGTCATCAAGAAGCGCCTCTTCCGGGCTGATGCTAACCTTTTTTTCCGCACAGTCAATAAGGGAATCCGGCTGAGCAGTTGTGCTGTACGTGTAGGTTCCCGCCCCCGCACCGAAAAGCGTGTCTCCGTTGGCCATGGACAGAGAGAGCGGTCGTTTGACTGTTATCCCCGCCTCGGTACCCAGAGGCGTTGCCGTTATGGTGCCGGCCCCGTCGGCGCTGTATTTCTGTGCCGTGAATGAAATATTAACCGTGCCTTCTTTCATGAAGAGCTTAACATCACTGACCGGTGTGGATTCAAGCAGGACACGACCGCCGGAGACCTGCAGATCGGGGCCGGTAAGGAGGGTGTCACTGAATGAGTGGTAGGCTGAGGAATCAAGAAATGAACCGCGTGCCGCAGCGGTAAGGTCGAGATCCGTCATATCAGGTAAACCGGTAAATTCAAAGGTGCCGCTGTAGTCGGTTTCGGTTTGCGCGATTGTTCGTTCCGTTCCGGCGAGGGTAACGGTTACATTTTCTGCGGGGCTTCCTGTTTCGGTGTACACCATGCCCGAGAGTGCGGCAAAGGCGTTTACCGTATCGGAATAGGTGTATTCTCCGGGGGAGATTATACCGCTGCCGCTCTGATACCCGCTCTTGTTGTAGCTGATGTCGTAGGTTTCACCTGTAAGAAGACGTGGAACCGAAAGGGAAAATGTACCGTAAACGTCACCGCTCACGGTTGTTTCAATCGTGTCATCTCCCTGCAGCAGGGTTATATCCATTTCTGTGACCGGTGCGACGACAGGGGTCCCCAGACTGTTGTATGTGCGGCCCTGTATTCCACCGGTGATAAGTACGGCACCGGACTGCAGGGAAAAGTCTGCACTGGCAAGGGCCGTTACATCTTTCAGAGTGTCCCGCTGTGATACAAAACCGGATTTATATGCCTTGAGTATGTAGGTTCCGCTGTTGACATCAAAGCTGTAGGAACCGTCGCTGGAGGTTGAATGCTCTCGGTCAAGAAGTTCTCCCTCAGTACTGAGAAGATCAACCGCGGCACCGACCAGGGGATTGCCGTCACCATTTGTTACGGTCCCTCTGATGAGGTATTGTTTTTTTGTCAGAACAACGGGATCGGTGAGTTTGAGGTTCTCTCCGGCATCAAGGGAGACGCGTCGGTCCGACGAGAATGTGTAGCCCGTCTTTTTGGCCGAAATATTCCATTGTTCTTTGTAGCAGCTCAGGATAAAATTCCCCTGCGGGTCACTTTGAGCTCTTGCGGTGTCTCCTTTGTCAGAAACTGCAGTGAGGTTGACCTCCCCGAGAGATTTGCCCTTGCTGTCAGTCACTTTCCCGTAGATGGTGGAGGCCGGACGTTCCAGAAAGAATGTAACCGATGTTGTACTGTCATCAAATATGTCTACGGTTTTCGGATCGCTTGTCTTAAAACCTTCCTTCACGGCTGTCAGTCGCAGGCGGCCGGCGGTCCTGTCCCGTCCCAAATACCCGTTGTTATCGGTGTAGAAGACGAGAGATTCCATAGGCCCTTCCAGCACTTCGACATTAATTTCCGCGAGGGCAACCTTTGCTGTATCCCTATTGCCGTCATCCGTGCGGATGATCTCCCGTGTTTTCACAATCAGGGATCCCGCAGGGACTTCATAGTAAAATTCAGAATACCCGCCGGAGGTACCTTTGCCCTGGGCGTCCTTGGCAATAACATTCCACGAATAGAGTTTGTTTACCAGATTTGATTGGGCCGATACACTTACTTCTGCCGTATCTCCGGAAAACTGTGCCGCCGAATACTCCTGGTCCCAGACAGGGGTTTTGGCCGTAATATCACCGCTTTCCAGGGTTTTGTAGATGTAGAGCTGGTACGTGTTTGCCAGAGGATCCAGGCCAGTCCAGCGAAAGGATATGGTCCCATCGTCGCCCCCCGTAAGGGTATCCGGTTCACCGGCGGCGTCAGCGACAGGGCTGACATTAATGGGCTCGGTCAGTTTTTCACCGGCAATGTGGAAATCGCTGGGCAGCACAACGCCGGCTGCAGTCATAACGGGATTGTTTCCGTAATTATTCAGGACCAGCCATGTGTAGGTTTCCCCCGCCGAAAGCGGTTTGGGTGATGCGGTAATGATGCCCGAGGGGTCCGGGGCACCATAGGTTATTTCGGTCTCCGGAGTAACGGCCTGCCAGATAACGTTAAGATCGTCCAGGTTGAGACTGTCGAAGTTGATGGAGTCCCCCAGGTCAAGCTCGCCTTCCAGGGCGATGATATGGTAGTAGGGAACGTCGTTCTTACTGTTCCACTCAAAGAGAGGAGTGACATTTTCCAGGGTGTCCCCCACAGGGCTGACAGCTGTGGGCGGGAATTTATGCCGCACAATAAACTTGATCTCGTTGGAGACAAATGTGGTGTCAATTTCCTGTCCGAGGGGGCCTTCAATGGTGGTCTCAAAGCCCACAACAAGGTAGTAGATACCGGCATCAATGCCGCTTTGTTCCGAAGGAATAAATTCACAGCCCCGTTCGGGGATCTCTCCGTCATCGAAGGTGATGTTATTCTGAAGGCCGCCGGCGTTTGTATCGGTGACAAATTCAGACGGATCGAGTTTAATTTCGTAGTTTGCAAGATCTCTTCCGCCGGGGTCACGGCTGAGATAGATGAACCCGGAATCGGGATACGGTGTTCCGTCATCAAGGGTGTCAGTGGATGTCGGCCGCGCCGCACCGCCCCATTTGATCCAGATGGAGGTGTCCTGCGGCAGCACTGCCAGGGGAAACTCCGTAAGTACGTATTCACTTCCGCGGGTGCTTTCAGCGTCTTCTGCCTGGAGCGCAGAAATGCAGAAGAAAAGCAATGCAGCAGTCAGTATTGATTTGCGTATACTCATAGATATTCCTGCCTAAAAGTTGTAGATTACACCGGTTTTAAATGACGGAATCGGGAGAATATCAAGTTCTCCCATCAGCTGAAGCTCATTGCCGATGACTGCACCACCGTTCAGTACGGGGACAAGGGCCCCTTCGCCGTACTTGATGAGCGGTGAATCTCCTTCGTCAATTATTGTGCTGATAATCCGGTCGTTGTCGTTGTAGCTCACATCAAAGGAGAATACTCCCATGGTGAAGTTGATATGTTCAAAATCGGCCTTGAGGTTGATCATGTGATCCACAGCGGCACTGACACGGAAATCCAGGGAGTCATATTGGAATTCCTCGTCCGTACTGTAGTCGTTGTCAACCAGTTCCAGGCGAATGCGGTTGATGATTTTGGTATAGGAAAGGCGCAGCTTTTCCGGAATGATCTCGTAGCCGAAGGTCAGCCCTGTAGGCATCTGCCAGGTCATGTTGTTTTCGGTGGAATAGAGGACGTCCACGGTGCGGCTTTTTTGGAAATCCTCTTTATGGTCAAAGATATACCCGACGATGTTTGCCGTATCCTGCAGAGAGTCGGAAAACTGAAAGGTTTCCTTATCGACAAAGAAGGGGACGGAGTAATCTGCTTTCAGGCTGCCCTGGGCCTTGTCCCTGAATCCAATGCGGGCGATGGCGAAGAACCGCCAGAATTTTGCTGCAAAGGAAGGGCTCCAGCGGTCAAGGGAGTAAAATCCCTCAATACTGTTGTCCAGATGGTAATCCGGAGTGAGGGTGAGGCCGCCGATATCCTGTTCGATCGTTATGTCCCCGGCGATATTGATGTTCACGTTCCCGCTGACATCGAAATAGGTATGATGCCGGGTGAGGTTGAGTGCTACATACAGATCTTCTGCAAGATTATCAAAACGATAGAGATAGCCGAAGGTTGTTGTTTCCCAGCCGAGGGCAAAATCCAGGGGGACTTCCATGGCCGAGCGAAGCATCATGGATATATCCGCATCATCCCCGGCACCGATCAGGGAGTCCGGTGGGTTGAACAGAGCCGTGGGCATGGAAAAATTATTGCTGTAATTGATATTGAGCATATCGATGTTGGAAAATGAGCATACTCCCCCGAGCATGGGTACCTCCACCTGAATTGCGGAGTTTGCATACTGCTTAACCACGATCTCGGGAACAAAGAGCTCCCCGTCAGTGAAATACTTGGATACCGGAGACGTCAGGTCTGCCATCATTTCGTCGCTCATCTTCAGTGGTACGGGGATGTTCACCCCCCAGTATCCCCGTGACCCTTCGAAAGAATGATTGAGGGGATTGCGCAGAAAGTCGTAGTTGACCCCCACGGCAAAGGAGGCGGATACATCCGGCGTGGGCAGCTGCTGAAGCCCGTCTATTTGCCCGTCATCCTCTTCAGCGGCAAAAAGGATGGTGCCGAAGAAAAGAATAATGAGCATGGGAATTGTTTTCTTCACGGTAACCTCACATGGTTAAGCAATTCAGACATATATGCATAATTTTAGAAGAGTATACTTTTCCTGTGATATTTTGTCAAAGATTTTAACTTTTTTTGTTTTGAATAATAATTGTATTATCTTACGTAGGGTATACAGTATTTAAAAAAGGAGTACTGCAGATGAGACAGTTCTTAGTAATGGCGGCAGGTGTCCTTATACTTGTCGGGTGCAGCACCGGTCCGACGATGGATGATATTTCCGCTGCACAGGAGCAGGTGAAAGAGTATCAGGCACAGGGAATTCCCGACAGTATTATGCAGCCGGCAGAGTCGGCTGTGCGCAATGCGGCCAATGCCCGCCGACAGGGCAGCGGAAGTGCGGCGAAAGAGCATTATGACAAGGCTATGGCCCTTTTGGAAAAGGCTGAAAAAGCACGCGCCGCTGCGGCAGAGCAGATTAAACCCGAACTCATTGCTGATATGGAATCTCTGCAGTCCCGGGCGGAACAGAAACTGAAAGGGCTTCATAAGGATGCCTTTGATGAATCCGTTGCCGACGTGCAGGCTGTTATTGATTCCGGGCGGATTTATGCTGCGCAAAAACAGTTTTCCCGTTTGGAGGAGCAGTTCAGTTCTTTGATAGAACAGCAGAAGCATGCCGAGGAAATACGTCCTGAAATCTACGGTACATGGGTTTTTCGTGATACTGCGGAAAATAAAGAACATCCCGAAGTCGACGCCGTTACAGAGAAAGTTATTAAGTTTCACAAAAACGGACGTGCCAGCTTTCGCAACAAAAAGGACGGGCAGACGGGGAAAAAACAGAAGATGTACTACCACTTTCTTAACAGCGGCGACTTTGCCCTGAAAGGCGACACTGTACAGATCATGGTTGACTCTTTTCAGCGTTTCAAAAAGCAGGTGTTTGTAAAGAAAGGTGATAAATGGGTGGCCGAAGTCCGTGAAGAACCCATGAAGGAGAAAATTACCGACGGCAGTCAGGATATGTCCGTAACATACAAAACACTTCGTCTGGATTACTCAAAGCAGTAGGTTCCGGGGGCAGGAGCGTGAATACAGAAAGAGCTGCCCGAAAGAGCAGCTCTTTTTAAAAGCACTTCATGCGCAACAGGCTGTAACGCTGCTTACGAAACGCCGCGCGCACCGTTTTCAACGCGTTCACGGTTTTTGTTTTCCCGTCCGGTTACAAGTAGTATCACAGCAATGGCTGAAAGAGCCACTGCCGCGGAAATAAGGATACCGAGGGTCTTTTTCATCGTCATTCTCCTTTACTCTTCTTCGGCTTCACTGATTCGTTCTTCGACCTCTTCTGTGGAAGAGATCAGCATCATAACTGCGGTAATTGCAACGAATGCCGCAACTATCAGGCCAAACATCTTTTTCATACATGCTCCCTTGTCTAATTATTGGTTATACCTTACAGATAATATATTACTGCACGGTGTATGTCAAAAGAAATGCTGTGAATACAAAAAGGCCGGAGCAAAAACTCCGGCCATGTCTTTTGTAAGCATTTCAAAAAGTCAGCGCTTCTTATGTCTGTTCATTCTGCTGCGCTTTTTTCTCTTATGTTTAGAGATTTTCTTCTTTCTGTGCTTCTTAACAGTTGCCATAAAAAAAGTCCCTTGATTCATTTTCTTTCATACACGGCTAAATATATATGACGTACCGGAAAAAAGTAAAATCTTTTAATACTTTTGGTATTATCTCTTTTTGCAGAGTATACTGTATCTATGGAACTTAATTCTGTCGGAGCCGTGTATGTCCTATCGTATTCTTCTTCGTTCTGTTAAAAATACTGAAATGCGCGACATTCTGGTGCGCAGGCTTTCCCTCAAAAAAAACATGGACTATGACACGTGCCGCCGGCAGATTGACGAGGGGGAATTTGTCTATGCCGAAAATATTCTCTGGAGCGACGTTGTTGAGATCAGTCGTTCCCTGAAGCGTCTGGGGGTGACCTTTTCAATTATTGATGAGGATGCTCCCGATGAGGGTGAATTGGTGCCGCCGGCATCAGATGACCGTGAAGAAGGGCCTGAAGAACCGGTGCCCGGACAGTCACGGTTTCGTGATCCTGCACCGGAGGGCCGGCCTCAGGCAGGGGTGCCGCATTTTGACTACTCCGTGCACCGTCCGCCCAAAAAGGAAAGCCCCGTTGGGGAGCTTATTGCCGTTATCGCCTTTATTGGTCTTCTCGGTGTTGCAATCTGGTTTCTTGGACGTTTTACGGATTCCCCTTCGTCTTCAAAGACCTCTCCTTCTCCGGCGGCACAGGAAAAAGACGCTGGGAAAAACACGCGTCCACCGTCGCAATCGGCCGGTGATAACAGCAGTGCTCCGGATGGCCCCGTGACTACTGCCCGGCAGGCGGAGAAGGCCGTTGACAGCGCTGCAGGGTTATGTGGAACGCAGGGGGACGCTGCGGTAAAACTCTACCATGCGGCGATTTCATTCAACAGAAAAAACATCGATGCCTGGCACGGTCTGCTCAACTGTTACCGTGAAAACGGCCTGTACGAAAAAGCTGCTGAAACCCGGCGGGAAATGCGCGCTATCTTTGGTGAGGGAGTATTTTCTCTCCACGGCATTGTGCAGGACTTTGGTGCTCTGGAATCTCTGGCACTGAAAGATAATCCCGCACGGATAAGTTACCGCAGTAAACAGAAAAACGAGACTGATCTGCGCCGCGAAGTATTCCGAATGCTCGGGCGCAGCCGCAGTTCTCTGGCGGGGCGTTCCGTTTCGGTGTACGCCATGCAGGGACGGGACCGGGGAGGCTATCTGTACACCGTGGATATGAACGAATTTCCCCGAACCTTTACAGCCTTTTCCGAAATGGTACAGGTCACGCCCGTTCAGTAGAACTGAATCTTTGCCGCCCTTTTTTGATAATCCACCGGGCGTTATCTATTTTACGCATTAAAGCAAGTGAGGCTCTATGATTGGCAGAAATGATCCCTGCTGGTGTGGTTCAGGGAAAAAATATAAAAAATGTCACTGGAAAAGCGATAAAAAAACAGGCGGTTCACCTGAGCGGACTGCTCCTTCTTTGGTTAAATCCTCCGCCGAAATTGAGGGGATGCGCCGGGCAGGGGCATTTAACGCGGAAGTAATGGAACAGGTGCGCTCCTTCGTGAAGGCCGGCGTGTCAACACAGGAGATTGATACCCTGGTGCATGAATACACCCGGGATCACGGGCATACGCCGGCCACCCTGGGCTATCAGGGTTTTCCCAAGTCCTGCTGTACCTCAATCAACAATGTTGTCTGTCACGGAATTCCCACAGCGAAGGAGATTCTCAAAGACGGAGATATTGTCAATGTGGATCTGACCACCATCGTTGATGGTTTTTTCGGCGATCAGTCGGAAACATTTCTCATCGGTCATGTGGATCCCGCAGCGGTGGAATTGGTGCAGACCACTGCCCGGGCGACAGTGGCGGCGATACAGGAGGTTGCTCCCGGTAAAACCCTTGCCCTTGTTGGGGATACCATCGATCCCCTGGTTCGGAGTGCGGGGTTTTCCGTGGTACGCTCCTATACCGGTCACGGTATCGGGCGCAAATTTCATGAGAATATTACGGTCTTCCATCACCGAAACCGGGAGAATCGTTCCGTAAAACTGGTTCCGGGAATGACCTTCACCATTGAACCCATGATCAACATGGGGGGCTACCCCGTTTACACTGACAGGAGGGACGGCTGGACGGTGTTTACCAAAGACGGTTCCCTGTCAGCCCAGTTTGAGCATACGGTACTTGTAACAGAGACCGGCTTTGAAGTGCTGACCCTTACGCCGTCACAGAAAACGGCGGGAGAAATAATTTTGATACCGGAGATTGAAAATAATGTTTAATCTGGAACGTGAACAGAACATATCCGAGAAGGTTGTTCTTGCGGCGGTTTTTCTGCCCCGCAAAATGGATCGGGATCTTTTTGATGAGGATCTTGAAGAGATGAGCACCCTGATACAGACGGCCGGGGCGGAGGTGGCGGACACCTTTGTGCAAAAACTCAATAAACCCTTTGTTTCCACATGGTTCGGCAGCGGTAAGCTGAAAGAGATTGCCCGGCGTATGAAGGAAACCGGCAGCCGGTGTCTGGTGGTGGATGCGGAGCTGAAGGCCAGTCAGATACAGGCCATCGAGGAGATTGTGCAGGGCAAGGTGATCGACCGCAGTCAGCTGATCCTGGATATTTTCGCACTCCATGCCCAAACCAACGAAGCAAAGATTCAGGTGGAACTGGCCCAGCTGAATCTGATGTATCCGCGATTGACCCGCATGTGGTCGCATTTGTCGCGGCAAAGCGGCGGAATCGGAACGCGGGGCCCCGGTGAGACCCAGCTGGAAACGGATAAACGCCTGGTGCAGCGCAAGATCGCTCAGCTGAAAAAACGTCTGGACAAGATCCGCAAAACCCGCGATGTGCAGCGCAAAGGCCGCGGTGGAGCGTTTCGCTGTTCCCTTGTGGGCTATACCAATGTGGGCAAGTCAACTTTGCTGAATGCTCTTTCCGGGGCGGACGTACTGGTGCGGGATGAACTCTTTGCCACCCTGGATACGTCCTCAAAGAAATGCTATATTCCGGGGCACGGTGAGATCATTCTTTCGGATACTGTCGGGTTTCTGCGTAAGCTGCCCCACCACCTTGTTGCGTCCTTTCGCAGTACTCTGGAGATCAGTCGGGAAGCGGATCTTCTGCTGATTGTGATGGATGCCTCCAGCCCTTGGTCAGGGCAGCAGCTCGATACGGTCCGCCGGGTACTGATGGATTTGAAATCCGGGGAAAAACCTGCACGGATTGTCTTTAATAAGACCGATAAAGTGGAGGATCCCCTGCAGCTGAAGAAACTGGAAAATGAGTTTCCCCAGGCAGCCTTTGTATCGGCCCTTGACAAAGAGAGTGTGAAGAACCTGCGCGAGTCTCTTGCAGAGACCATTACAGAAGTGCAGGAAGATGCCAGGAAAGTTGCTGAGATTACCCGGGAACAGAAAACCTATATTCACGTGGGCTGATATGATATTGATAAAGAGAATTGGTGCTTTTTTTTCAGCAGGCGGGCGGTATCTTTTTGAGATAGCCCGTCGCTACGTCAGTCTGAATGGAAATTTCCATGCCAAGGCCATTGCCTTTTCCCTGCTGTTTACGTTTATTCCCATTATTATGGTTTTGCTCTGGGCTATTTCGTCTCTTCTTTCCGGCAGCAGCGAACTTCTGAGTGCCTTTATCGACAAAGTTCTTGAGCTGGTTCCCCTGACAGCATCAGAGATGATTCGCGAGCGTATTGAAGGGATTGTAACCAGCCGCTCCTGGCGGAATGTGGGGATTGTCGGTGTCTTTGTTCTCTTCTGGGCGCCCAACGGCCTGTTTTCATCTCTGAACTACGGCCTTCACGTGATGATGCAGCAGGAACCCAAAGGCAAACGCTCTTTCTGGATCCGTCATATCCTTCAGTTTACCACGCATTATCTGATTGCTCTTTTTATCGTAATTTTTACGTTGATTTCCTTTGTGATTAACTCGGCGGTCAGCGCGGAGGATCTGCCCGTAATTCTGCGGGTGGTCAAGTCCTACTGGGCATCCACGGCGGCCCTTTTTGCCACCCTGGTTATGATTTACTCCACCAGTTACAGCGGAAAAATCCATAAGGGCGCCCTTGTGACGGTATCCCTGCTGATTTCTGTTCTCTGGCATCTTTTTAATTATCTCGGCACGGAGATTATTTCCGGATCCGGGCGGATTGAAGCCTTTTATGGTTTTTTTGCCGGTGCCGCTGTGGTTATGATGTGGACCTTTATCTTTTCAATATCCATCCTTGTGGGTGGTGTGGTTATCGCCCGCCATAGCAAGGGGTAAGAGCAGATGTTGCCTGCCGTATCAGGTTTGTCTTTGATTTTTCGTACTCCTCCACGTATTTTATCAGGTTTCTGTAGTAACGGGACTTCTTACAGCTGGAGAACGAATGGACAGAACACAGACTTCCCTGGAACTGGGGCTGGATATTGGATCCACCACGGTGAAAGGGGTCGTACTCGACAGGGACAATACGATTCTCTGGAAGAAATATCTGCGCCATAACGGCCACCAGGCGCATTGTCTGCAGGAGCTGGTGCGGGAGGTGGCCCAACTCTTTCCGGACCGCCCCTTTTACCGGGCCGTAACGGGCAGCGGCGCCCGCTCTGTTGCCGGCTGTATTTCCGCTGATTTTATTCAGGAAGTGAATGCCGTCACCCTTGCCGTGGAAACCTTTTACCCGGAAACCGGATCCGTTGTGGAACTTGGCGGACAGGATGCAAAGGTGATCATCTGGCGGGGCAGCGGCCGCCGCCGCAGTACGCTCTCCTTTATGAACGACAAATGCGCCGGCGGTACGGGCTCAACCATCGACAAGATTCTGCGCAAGGTCGGGCTCAGCCATGCAGAAATTGATGATATGGCCGGCATGGATATTACCCCTCATAAGATATCGGCCAAATGCGGTGTTTTTGCCGAAACCGATGTGGTCGGCCTGCTCAAGGCGGGGGTTGATAAGCAGGAGATCTTTTATTCACTCTGTAATGCCATCGTTAATCAGAATCTTGAGGTCCTCGTTCGCGGAAATATCCTGCGTGATCGCGTTCTGCTTCTGGGAGGGCCGAACCGTTTTATTCGTGTTTTGCAGGATGTCTGGCGAAAGAATATCAAAAAGACCTGGGAGCTGCAGGGCTACACCCCCACAGTGAATGATCTCGAAAGGGCCATTACCGTTCCCGGGGATGCAGAATATTTCGCCGCCCTCGGTGCGGTGCTTTTTAACCGCGGACGAATCGGTGTGAATGAACCGACCCCTCTTGATTCCCGGGCGGTACAGCGCAAAGCAGCGGATCTGGAGCAGGCCGGGCCGGCCGGCGGTCTGAAGGGCCTGGTGGATTCGCAGGAGGAAGCTGATGCCTTTTGTCGGGAGTACACCCTGAAAGAGACGCTCTTCCCTGAAGATTCACACAATGATCCGGTCTCCGTGGTGATCGGTATGGACGGCGGGTCCACCAGTACCAAAATGGTTCTTCTGGAAACCGAAAGTGGTACGCCCTGTTATCGTGATTATCTGCTGTCTTCGGGCAATCCCATTGACGATGTCCGTCTGCTTCTGCAGCGGCTGGATTCATGGATGCAGGAGAACTCCCGCTCCGTGAATATTCTCGGCGCCGGCGTAACCGGGTATGCGGCAGAAATTATTCACCGGGCTTTCTCCTTTGACAGCAGTGTTGTGGAGACCGTGGCCCATATGAAATCCGCAAACCGGGAATTCGGTGATATTGATGTTATCTGTGATGTGGGCGGGCAGGATATCAAGGTGCTCTTTATGAAACACGGCCGGGTTGTGGATTTCAAGCTGAATACTCAGTGTTCCGCGGGCAACGGGTATTTCCTGCAGGGCATGGCGGAACAGTTTGATATCCCCGTGGAGCAGTATGCTGACTATGCCTTTGCCGCCCGCCGGGCGCCGGAGTTCAATTACGGCTGTGCAGTCTTTCTTGAGCAGGACAAGGTGAATTTTCAGCAGGCCGGCTGGAGCAAAGAGGAGATGATGGCCGGCCTTGCCCATGTGCTGCCCCTCAATATCTGGAATCATGTTGTGCAGGAACCGAATCTGGCAAAGTTCGGCCGTCGTTTTGTGCTGCAGGGGGGTACTCAGAAGAACAAGGCCGCCCTGAAGGCACAGGTGGATTATATTACCTCCGCTGTCCCCGGCAGTGAGGTGTTTCTCCATCCCTACGCGGATATCGGCGGGGCCATCGGTGCCGCCCTGGAGGTATTGGAGAACCGACAGCAGCAGGAGTCCCACCGCAGTTCCTTTATTGGCCTGCAGGCGGCACAGAATGTCACCTATACCAGCACCAATGATTATTCAACAATCTGTAAACTATGTGCAAACCGCTGCCGGCGTACCTTTATCGACATCGATGCGGGGGGCAGACAGGTGCGCTTTATCTCGGGTAATCTCTGCGAACGGGGAGGGATGGAATATTCAAGCGATGCTTCCCGTAAACGCTCGCAGGCTGCCAATCTGGTGGATCGGGCGGCCCGGACAGTCTTTGCCGAATACCCGCTGCCGTCGCCCCCGCCGGCAAATAAGCCCGTGGACCGCAGCAGTTTCTACGAATGGGACGCTCTGCACCGCCTGAAGGATCACCATGCCCCCTTTCGCTTTTCCGATAATTCCCGGCGCAAAAATCTGGTCGTGGGCATTCCCCGGCTTCTGAACATGTATTATTATACCCCCTTCTTTTCAACTTATCTGCGTTCTCTTGGCGTGGGGCGAGTGGTGTACAGCGGATACACCACAGACCGGCTCTGGCATGCGGGAAACAAACTGGGGGCCATCGATCCCTGCTTTCCGGCAAAGGCGGCCCCCGCTCATATCTATAATCTGCTGCAGCGGGAGCGTCTGGATGCAATTCTCTTTCCCATTCTGACTCATCTTGAAAGTCCCCTTGAAGGGGTGCTTGGCAATACGGCCTGTGCTATCCAGATGGGAACTCCCGAAGTGGTGGAGGCGGTCTTTACCCGGGAGCGGGATTATTTCCGCGAAAAGAATGTGGCCTATTGGGATCCGGTTATCAACATGGACCGCCCTGTGGAGATTGAAGGAGCTCTCTATGAGTACTTTCATGAAACCCTCGGGATTACGGAAGATGAAAATGCCTGGGCGGTGAAAGCGGGAGAGCAGGCACAGCAGGCGTATCTGCAGGATCTGCGCGACGGCTTTGCCGCGGCTATGAATACGCTTATCGATGAAGATCGGGTGGGGCTTTTGGTGATCGGTCACCCCTATCATAATGATCCGGGCATCAATCACGGTATTCCCGATGAATTTCAAAAACGGGGCTATCCCGTCTTCACCATTGAATCCCTTCCTACGGATCGGGAGTTTCTTGATCCGCTTTTTGCGGACGGAAAGGAAGGCAGTACGGTCCGCTCCATCTGGGAACGCAGTTTTAACCGCAACACCAATCATAAGGTATGGGCGGCCATGGTGGCCGCCCGGCACCCCAATCTTGCGGTAATCGATCTGAGCAGTTTCAAATGCGGCCACGATGCGCCGACCTACTCCTACATCGATGAACTTCTCGATGTATCCGGAACGCCCCATTTTACCTTTCATGATATTGATCAGAACCGCCCCGGGGCATCCTTCAAAATCCGTATTGATACAATTGATTATTTCCTGAAACGTTATGAGCGCTGGCTGAAGAAAGAGGTATCCCGCCTATGAGGGTGAAACAACCGAAGATGACCATGAACGAGCAGTGGCGCGGCCTGCGCAATCCCCTGTGGCATAAGCGCGATACAAAAAAAGTGACTATTCTCTACAATATGATCGAGCGGCGCAAGTCCTATTTTCTGCGGGCCTATTTTGAACGCGCCGGCTATAACTACCGTGACCTGGGCGATCATATTCCGCGGGATCTGCAGCTGGGGCGCAAATGGGGAACCCGTATGCAGTGCAACCCCATGTACTTTACGTCCGGGGCGATTATCCGCGGCCTGGAGGATATCCGCGAAGAGACGGGCCTGAGCAAAGATGAAATCTCCGAACGCTATATCTTTCTCAGCGGTGGTGGCCAGTGCGGCCCCTGCCGGTACGGCATGTACCCGCAGGAGTATCTCAAGGCGGTGAATGCGGCGGGGTATCGCAATTTTCGTCTCCTGATCTTCAATTCCGATATTATTCAGGATCCCCCCATGCCGAAGGAGTCGGCCTTTCAGTTTGATGTCTCCTTTAAGATCAACTTTGTGCTCTCCTTTATTCTTGCCGATCTCATGCATATTGCCGAGTGCGCTTTGCGGCCCTATGCCGAAGATAAAGACGCTGCCATGGCGGAGATCAGCCGCTGTGAGGAGATTCTTCTCACGGCTTTTAAAAGCCGGATGTATCTGATTAAGCTGCCCCTCGCCGTGCGTCGGGTGGGGAAAATCCTTTCCCGGGTGAGTCGCAAAGATATCTCCCTGCCACGGATTTTTATTACGGGGGAGGTCTTTGCAAATATGGCCCATAACGAGGGCAACTATAATCTGCGCCGCTTTGTCATGGATGAAGGGGCACAGGTTCTTCCGGGGATCTTCTCTCAGCGCGGCGTGTATGAAGGCTGGCGCCGGGTACAGGAGGCAAAGCAGAAGGTGAAGTTTGCCCGGTCCCGGCGTGAGCGGCGGTACTGGCGAACCTACGCTATCCGTCAGCAGATGAGTTCGGGCCTGGTTTTCTGGCTCTTTCGCCTCTTTCGCCGCCTCTTTCGTCCGCAGCAGTTCGGCGGTGAAGGGGAGATTCACCATATCGATTATCTGGCAGGCCTGGGCCATGACTATTACCACACCCTGATCTTTGGGGGAGAGGGCAATCTGGAGATTGGTGAAGCCATTCATTACCACGATAAAGTGGACGGTTTTATTTCGGTCAAACCCTTTGGATGCATGCCTTCCTCGGGAGTGTCCGACGGCGTTCAGTCCAAGATTATGTCCCTGTATCCGCAGCTGAACTTTCTCTCCATCGAAACAAGCGGGGATAACCGCATTAATATTCTCAACCGCGTGTCCATGCTGATTTACAAGGCACGCCAGAAAATGAAGGAGCGTCTTGAAGATGAAAACAAGAGCTGAAATAATAGATGATCTGATTGCCCGTGCCGCCGCGGAGGATCTTGGCGAAAACGGTGATATTACCTCCCGGGCGGTCTTTGATGCCAAAGATTCGGCCCGTGCCTGCATTCGCTGTAAGGAGCGCGGCGTGGTGTCGGGGATATCCCTGATTGCACCGATCCTCGCCCGCTATGATTCCACCCTGGAGCTGGACCTCATTGCCGAAGACGGAGATTCTCTGGAGGCGGGGGATGTAATCTGCTACATTCAGGGGGCCATCATTCCTCTGCTGTCGGCGGAGCGGGTGATACTCAATTTTCTGCAGCATCTTTCGGGTATTGCCACGGCGGCACGGGCCATGGCCGATGCGGCCCGTGCCGGAGGCGCGCAGATTCTGGATACGCGCAAGACAACGCCCACCCTGCGTCTGCTGGAGAAAGAGGCCGTGGCCCATGGCGGGGGTGTGAATCACCGCTTCGGCCTGTACGATATGGTGATGATCAAAGACACTCATGTGAAAGCCGCCGGCGGCCCGGATACAGCCGTGCTGCGGGCCCGTACATGGTTGCGGGAACAGGGCCTTGAGCGCAAAACAGAGGTGGAAGTGGAATCCTTTGCACATTTCAAGGCTGTTCTGGAGACTGCCCCGGACCGGATCATGCTGGACAATATGTCCTGTGAGGAGATGCAGAAAGCTGCGGATATGCGCAGTCTTGTTGCGCCGGATATTGAACTGGAAGCCAGTGGAAATGTAACCCTTGAACGCGTGCCGGAGATCTCCCGCACGGGGGTGGATTATATCTCCAGCGGGGCTTTGACTCACAGCGTTCAGGCCCTGGATATTCATCTGCTGATTCTCTAAGCATCGCCCCCGTTCATGGGGGCGTGGTGATTTTTGGGGGTATGGGTGCGGTTACGGTGCTGATGATGGCGGATATTCTTTCGAATACCTCTGCCGGGCGGTGTGCCACGTAGTTTGAGCTTTCGCAAATGAGTCGGTTCCATCAATGTGTCTGTCAGAACTGTATCAAAATCAGGACTCACAAGGCGTAACCCGAAATATTCAAAATGTGCACTCATGTTTTTCCCTATCTACAATTATTGCATTTCATCTCTTCTCTTAAGAGGGGTGGACGGTTGTTGTAAAAATCCCGTATCTACAAAAGTAATAGGGACGCTTCTACAAGAAAAGCATGGCCGGGGCGGCCCTCGTGTCCGCCTTTGGGAGTATTCTCAAAAAACAAACGATCCTGGGGCGTGGAAATGTCCGCACGAAATATTTCTGTACGGGAGTTTGTTCCGTGTCCTGATTTATATTTTGATGAGCAGACCTGTTCATACACAGGGGAGTATCCGATTACGAAGGGAGAATCAGGAATGAAAAAACGGTATTTTGCGGCATTTCTGCTGGGTCTTACCGTAACGGGATGATATGTTTCATTACCGAAAAGCACATCGCCTCAGGGGATATGATTATTCACGCAATGGAGCCTATTACATAACAATTGTATGCCGAAATCGTGAGAACCGCTTCGGTGATATTGTCGATGACGAAATGGTATTGAATGATGCGGGAAAAATGGTGTATGAGGAATGGAGTCGTTTACCAGTCCGATTTTCCGGAATAAGTCTGGATGCCTGGATCGTGATGCCGAATCACGTTCACGGTATTATTGAGTTGCGTGGGACAGACTCTGTAGGGGCGCGGCCTCGTGTCCGCCCGAATTCAGCCGGTTTCCGTACTATCAGCCAACCGATTAAGGCATACCCTGTGCATGGGGGTATTGGTGATATAATATGCGCATTTAAATCCATAACAACGAATCGGTATGCCCGGGGAGTTTCTCTCCAATTATTGTCGCCCTTTGACAGACGGTTGTGGCAGCGGGATTATTGGGATCACATCATCCGTAATGAACGTGAATATGATTTGATCCGCGAATATATTGTAAATAATCCCCGATCGTGGGAGATGGATCGATTCGGTGATGCCCGTGATGAGGTTCGGGAAGAACGGAACCTGTATAATGGTGATTGGCAATCCCTGTGTTGAAATAATACTGTTCTGATGTTTCGTAAAAAAGGTGGAGACAAGCCCCACCCCTACGGTCCGGTCGCGGGTTTGCCCACAGCCTGTAGTGGCGGGCCTCGTGTCCGCCTGGGCCATGGACCCCGTATCAGATATTGTTGAAAATCCTGTGGGTGGAGACAAGCCCCACCCCTACGGTCCGGTCGCGGGTTTGCCCACAGCCTGTAGTGGCGGGCCTCGTGTCCGCCTGGGCCATGGACCCCGTATCAGATATTGTTGAAAATCCTGTGGGTGGAGACAAGCCCCACCTCTACGGTCCGGTCGCGGGTTTGCCCACAGCCTGTAGTGGCGGGCCTCGTGTCCGCCTTTGGTAGAAAAAATCCACACACCTCTCCCCCCGAAAACAGACCATTCACTATATTTAAGACAGGAGCTATTCACATCATCTCCGGGAGTGTTTATCAAACTACCAGCATCATTTCAGAATTCCCGTGTTTCTCTTTTTTATCCTTCCGGGGCCCGGGTTTTTCAGGGGTATCTTTCTACACCTGACTGCGGGTCACTGAGAGCTGATTGGGCGTCACGGGAAACTGATTGCGTATCACGGGAAACTCATTGCGTATCACGGGAAACTGATTGCGTATCACGGGAAACTGATTGCGTATCACAGGAAACTGATTGCGTATCACAGGAAACTGATTGCG
>JBNJDQ010000028.1:0-20127 GCA_051745065.1 Fibrobacterota bacterium | reverse complement strand
TCTCTGCACCAAAAACTGAGGGTGTCTGTTTATTCCACCAAAGGCAGGGTAAAGGAGTAGGCCAGATCCTCACGGGGAGAAGATTCTCCCGCAGCGTACGTATCCACCTGTGTCGTTCCATCCGGTGCAATGGTAAGCACCCGAAACATGGGCGTATGATTGGATTTATCAGGAATTTTAGTCCGTTCCAGCGCCGGAATATGCAGATAATGCACCTGGTCTATTTTTTTGGAGTGATTCACCCGGGGCATATCCATGTGCAGATCACCGGAAATAACCACGGCCAGATTGGGCTGAGTAATTACTTTTTTGCGAAAGAGCCTGTTTCGAATACCCTTTTTGGGGTTTTCCGGGTAGACTCCCGCCTGAGCTCCATGCACAATTAAAATAACCGGCTTCGGTGCCAGTTGTTCCATCTGCTTTTGAATCCATACGGCACCGGTATCATTAAAATCACGGCTGTAATCGGGAGAGGCAAAAACAAAGGCACACTGTTCAAACTCTTTTACATACCGGGGAGCAGAGATTTCACTGTTCCATTCCTGGGCAAACTGTAGATACCTTTCGACAGTGCTGCCGTGCTCTTCATTCCCCATTATGGGGTAGAAGGGGGCCGTGAGTTTTTCCAACACCGGTGTTGCGTTTTCATACTGAATTTCAGTTCCTTTGTGAGCGATATCCCCCACGCCGATAACAAAGTCGAGGGGTGTCTCTTCTGCGAGGGCATTGATATGATCCACAGCGGCATCCATTCCGGGGAACAGGGCACATGGTTTGGGTTCTGCATCACCCAGCACGGCAATACGAAGCATGACATCATCCTCCGCAGCAGCAAGAAGAACAATGCAGGAGAGAAAAAGAAGAAACGTTTTTTTACACAGTACCATAGGAGTATTCCCTTCATCAATAAACAGAAATTTTATTACTACTGCCGAAAATAGGCCCTGTGTATGAGATCTCTGTGAGGAACGGGTTATAAGTTTTTCGGTATGCAGTGCTGCGTAAAAAACAAAAAAGCCCCGATGGAGAAACCACCGGGGCATTATTCGTTGAAAGCTGCACTCCGCTTATTTTGCAGAGGCCTCTTCAAAGAGTTTGTTCACACGGGTCAGATAGGCGGTCTGATCGGGAACTTTCGAGCCTTCCGCAATCAGGGCCTGTTCGTAGAGCAGAGTCACCCATTCCTGCAGAGCATCGGATTTGGGATCATTCTCATAGAGACCGTTGAGATTGTTCACAATGGGGTGATTTGCGTTAATCTCCAGAATCCGCTTGGATTCGGGAACGCTCTGCCCCATGGCCTTCATCATCTGCTCCATCTGCGGTGTCATGGCACCTTCACCGGTTACCAGACAGGAGGGACTGTCCTTAAGACGGGTGGTCACCTTCACATCACTGACGGAATCGGAGAGAATGTTCTTGACACGGCCGATGAACTTCTTCAGGCGTTTACCTTCCTTCTCTTCCTCATCCTTGCTGTCCTTATCCAGATCACCGAGATCCAGATCACCTGCGGTTACGGACTTAAGCTCTTTGTCTTTCACATTGCCCAGGCCGGGAACAACAAACTCGTCGATGGGATCAGTGAGAAAAAGCACCTCGATACCCTTTTCACGAAAGATCTCCAGATGAGGGCTGCGGGCGGCTGTGTCGTAATCCTCGCCGGTGATGTAGTAGATATGTTTCTGATCGTCCTTCATGCGTTCAATGTAGTCATCAAAGGAGGTCAGATAATCCTTGTCATCTCCGTTGGTGGAGTTAAACCGTACAATATCAATCAGTTTATCCCGGTTTTCATAATCCGTATGAAGGCCTTCCTTGATAATCTGGCCGAACTCCTTCCAGAATTTTGCATACTCTTCGGGTTTCTTTTTGGCCATCTTTGTCAGCTCGGAGAAGACCTTATTCGTCAGAGCCTTGCCGATCTTACGCACAACGGGGTTTTCCTGAATCATTTCGCGGGAAACATTGAGAGGCAGATCGTCCGTATCGACAACACCTTTCACAAAACGGAAATATTCCGGAATGAGATCTTTTACGTTCTCATCAATAAAGACACGCTTAACGTAGAGCTTTACACCGTGTTTGCGCTCCATATTGTTCATCTCAAAGGGGGACAGGGACTGCGGAATAAAGAGAATGGACGTGTATTCCATGACCCCTTCCGCCTTGGTATGAATCCGCTTCATAGGTTTGCCGAACCCGCCGCAGGCAGAGGTAAAGAACTCTTCGTATTCCTCATCGGTAATATCGGATTTATCACGCTCCCAGAGCGGCTGGGTTTCATTCACCTGCTCAATTTCGGTCTTTGTTGTTTTCTCCTCTCCTTCACCCTCTTCAACGGTTTTCTCCATCATCACGGGAAAGGCGACAAAATTTGAGTGCTTGGAGATAATGGAACGCAGCTTCCACTCTTCAGCATACTCTTTGTAATCCTCGGCAAGGTAGACAATGACATCGGTACCGTGCTCCGGGCGGGCGGCCTCGCTGATCTCAAAGGATGTATCCCCTTCGGAGCTCCAGCGATAGGCGGCTTCACTGCCGGCTTTACGCGTCAGGACTTCCACTTTTTCCGCAACCATAAAGGCGGAGTAGAACCCGACACCGAACTGACCGATCAGATTGGAATCCTTTTTCTGATCGCCGGTCAGAGTTTCCAGGAATGCCTTTGAACCGCTGCTGGCGATGGTCCCGATATTGTTGATAAGATCATCCTTATCCATACCGATCCCGTTATCGCTGATCGTAATACGGCCCTGTTCCTTGTCAGCTTTAATATCAATGCGCAGTTTCTGCGGATCAATATTGATATTATCATCCGTAAGTCCTTCAATGCGGATCTTGTCCAGAGCATCGGATGAATTGGAGATCAACTCACGCAGAAAGATCTCCTTATTACTGTAGAGAGAATGGATAACCAGATTGAGAAGCTGCTTCGCTTCACTTTTAAATTCCATCTTTTCAGCCACAAATACCTCCTGTGTTTTTTAGACCGTAAAATACAACATTGTTGCGAACGTATCAATCAGATTATTCCTCTGTGACGAGAGAGTTTTGTAACGGCGCGGCGCAGATTCTCCAATTTTTCAAAACCCTCCTTCCCGTAGAGATATATTTTACAGGAAAACGATGTGAACCCGCTGTACAAAAATGAAAGGGGACAGATGCTTGATATAAAATTTATTCGCGACAATGCAGAGGCCGTAAAGGAAAACTGCCGGGTAAAAAAAGATTCCGCCGATATTGACGGTATCATTGAACTCTATGAAAAAATCCGCAGCAATCTCCATGAAGTGGAACAGCTGAAAAAAGAACGCAACGAAAGTTCAAAGGAAATCGGCCGGCGCAAAAAAAACGGCGAAGATGCCGCGGATCTGATCAATTCCATGCAGGAAGTATCGGCCACAATCAAGGAGCTTGATTCCCAGCGCTCCGAAATAGAAGCATCCTTTCGCACAGCCATGGCAGCGGTTCCCAACATGCCCCACGAAAGCGTTCCCTCCGGCAGCAGTGAAGATGATAATGTCGTCTCCGACTCCTGGGGCGAAAAGAAAACCTTCTCCTTTGATGCGCAGGATCATCTGCAACTGGCGGAGAAACTGGAGCTCTTTGACTTCAAACGCGGTGCAAAGATCAGCGGATCGGGCTTTCCCGTGCTTACCGGTGACGGCGCGCGTCTCAACCGCGCCCTGATCAACTTCTTTCTGGATCAGCATCGTGCTAAGGGGTATCGCGAAATTCAGCCGCCCTACATGGTCAACAGCGATTCGGCCTTCGGCACAGGGCAGCTGCCCAAGTCCGCCGATCAAATGTATTACATGAACGAAGATGATCTCTACGCAGTTCCCACGGCGGAGGTTCCTCTTACCAATCTGCATCGCGATGAGATGCTGCAGGAAAAGGATCTGCCCAAACGAATGTGCGCCTACACCGCCTGTTTCCGCCGTGAAGCAGGATCCTACGGCAAGGACACCAAAGGATTTCTGCGGGTCCATCAGTTTGACAAGGTGGAACTGGTGAAGATGGTTACGCAGGAAAACTCCTACGACGAACTGGAACTGCTGCGGGAAGACGCCGAGGCTCTGCTGCAGAAACTGGGCCTCCCCTATCGAATACTGACCCTGTGCGATGCAGATCTCTCCTTTGCTGCAGCTAAATGCTACGACCTGGAGGTCTGGGCGCCCGGTGAAGAGCAGTGGCTGGAGGTCTCCTCCGTAAGTAATTTTGAGGATTTTCAGGCCCGACGCATGAATATGCGCTACAAACCGGCCGGGGGCGGAAAAACCAGATTCGTCCATACCCTGAACGGATCCGGCCTGGCTACAGCACGAATCCTTGTGGCAATTCTGGAAAACTACCAGAACGAAGACGGAACAGTTACGGTCCCCGAGGTACTGCGTCCCTACATGGGAGGGCAGGAAAAAATCGGCTGACATTTTCAGGAGGGCACCCTGCTGCTCTCCTTTTTTATGCGCATCTTTACAACGCATCTCGTTTTTTATATATTTCAGCTGGTTGGGAGGACCGAAAGAACATCACAGATACTGCACCACGCCCTTTCATCTTCCCGTTCTATTCACTTTTATCAGGAGTTTTTTATGTCTATTCGTACCAAATCACGACTCTCTGCGGTTGCCGCAGTGTCTGCACTTCTCTTCTTTTCTCTCTTTACCGCCTGTGATGACGTCACCGGCTCCGACGGAACAGATGGTCTTTCCCAAAGAGATCTCCTCGGCAGCTGGGAGCAGGAAACACAGGGAATGACAACGATCTTTACCTTCAAAACACATTCCGGACTGACCCAGTCCACCGTATTCATGGAGGATACGACGACTGCGGAGTATGAATGGCGCATGGAGGGGGATACGGTGTTTCTCAATCTCGGTGATGGTGAGCTCGCCTACAACTGTGACATCTCCGGAAACACTCTCACCCTCAGTCAGGAGGGCATTGATGCCTATATCATGAACAGAATCGAAGATGACTCTACGGGGGATGACGATTCAAATGATGGGGATACCCTGAAAAACGACACAACCCCCGGGCATGATCTGATCGGAGCCTGGAGTGGTACTTTCTATGATAGTACCCAGGATATAACCTTGAGTGAAGAGTATACCTTTCTCGCCTCCATGGAAGGATCCGTAAAGGCTACACTCGGTGAGGAGAATCCCGTGAGTCAAACAATGGATTTTACCTGGGAGGTTACGGACAATTCCATACTCCATCTCACAAACGAAGAAGAAACAACTTCCACTGAATACGAAGTCGCGGGGGATACTCTTTACCTGGAGGGAAATACCTATACCAAACAATAACCTGAAAAGAATATCCGCAGGGGGCAACTTTGCGGATATTTACAGATCTTCATCAAGGAGATCATTGTATTTTTCCACACATACAGCACGCCACGTATCCCAGCTGTCAAGACCCATAATATTATCCACATACTCCCGGTCCATGTACTCCGTGCCGAAACTGGTGACAGTCTTCATCTTCTCCAGAGCAACGATATCCGCCACGTGGAGAATGGAGAGGAGCACATTTTTTCGCCCCTTAAGCTGACTCGGGGAATGATGAAAAGCCACAGCCTCCACCGTGGAAAGGTTAAACCCCCATACGCCCAGAAGATAGGCTCCCACCTCGGAGTGATTCACTCCGATGGTGCTTTTTTCCGTTTCCGAAAGGGATTCACTGGTCACCTGACTGATACCGATGGCTTTTTTATAGACATCGTGAAAGGACGTCTCAAAGACAAGGCGGCCGATATCGTGCAGAAGAGCCGCCATAAACACGGCTTCCCGGGCCTGCTTCTTAACGCCTTCCCGTTCACAGATTGCATCGGTAAAGGCGGCAACCAGCTTGCTGTGATTCATGACATCCGTCACGGAGGTGCAAATATCCTTTGATTCGAAATGACTGAACACATGGGCCGATACCAGAAGGGATTTGAGAATTTCCGTGCCGAGGAGGGAAACCGCCTGGGAAACCGATCCCACCCGTTGTGAAACACCGAAAAAGGCGGAATTCACAATCTTAAGGATCGTTAAAGACAGGCCCATGTCCGACTCCACAATACGGGCTATTTTTTTAAGAGAAGGATCCGCACTGTTGAGTTCCGATTTGAGTTGATAATACGCATCGGGCAAAGCGGGAAGACTGTCCATGGCACCAACAATCTGCCGGGCCTTACTGCTGATAACAATGCGGTGCAAACGGTAGATATTGTTGATGATCTGCTCAATATCGGTCACACTGCGTGTCTTCTTCAGAAACTGATGAGCAAGACGGACAACACGAATCTGCCGGGTAATATCCGTACAATCGGTCAATATGATGCGAATAATATCGGGATACCTCTTTTTAACGTATTCAAGAATCTGAGTTCCGTCAAAGAGAGGCAGTTTGAGTTCCACAACAATTACATCCACCGAGATATAATTAAGATAATCCACAGCCGCAAGGACATCCTGAGCATAATGGCATTCCCATTCATCGGTGTTGTAAAAAACCGTTTTATAGATCTCTATCCATTTTTCGCTGTTATCAACAAAGAGTACTTTTTTCATTCGTCTTCCTTCCCTTTCGCACGGCCTGAACCTTTTTGAGTATACAACAGAAGCATTTGCCTGTAAAGTGCTTTGCCGAAAGAGTCTGAAGAATAATGCCTTTGGACAATCCGCCTGTGCATATCCACTTCTTTTTCCGCAGCCTGCGGCAATTTTGCAAGGGCGGGATTCATCTGCAGAAAGCGATCACAGAGCTCAGAGCTGTCCAGTATCCCGGCAGCAGCAGCAATCCGCTCGCGGTAGCTGAGAGCCGTGTAATCGACCGTTTCTCCGTTCCAAAAAACCCACAGGTGGTCATAGAGGCCGGGAAAGACCATGCCTTCAGCGCAGAAATCCTCCGTCACGGCGGGTAAATTCCTGCCGAGCAAGGGAATCCCATGGAGAAATGGCTCCAGAAAAGCCATACCGAAACCTTCACGTTCGCTTGTCGTTACCGCATAGTTACAGCTGGAATAGAGCTCCGCAAAGGGAACCCGCTCCGCCGTATCGAAATCAACGGGCAGATGAAAGCGCTCTGCCAGTTCGCACCACTGCTCATACAGGGGGATTTCTTCGGAGTTCTGCGGCGCCCGGGTGATAAACCACTGCCCGCCGCCGGCTTCTATGACCCTGCTGAGAAGCAGTAACTCACCGATATTTTTGCGCCCAATGGCGCGAACAGGATAGATATACCAGTTTTTTTCAGCATCCAGGCCAAGGCGTTTTGCAAGAAAGTTTCGATCTGTTTTCAAAGAGCGTTCCACAGCGACAGGATTGGGCACATACTCCCGATTTTCCAGAGCCCGGGGAAGTTCCGATCGATGCATATCCGCTCGGTTGGTAAAGAGCCAGCGTCCTGATTCCCCGGCAGGGTACAGCAGCTCCTGCAGGGTACAGCCCATGAATGCGGCATACTCCCGGGCCCGCTGCAAAAGAAGGGGGCGTTCATGAATAAAATCATGGCAATGCAAAAGAAGATGGCACTCTTCCCGAAGAAGCTGGCCAATCACAGTATTCAGAACAGGATTCTTGCCGATCACGGGATTATGAATATGAAAAACCGTGTGCCGGTCGAATTGGCGAAAGGCCCTGAGCAAAGCAGACCGACGCCGTTTCGCCGCCACCGGATCGAGACTCCCCGTATAATCCAGGGCGGGCTCCCGGGTCAGGGGAACACCGCGAAAGACAGCCCCCGCACCGGCACTGTCCCCCACAAGCAGGTGCAGGGAGATATCACCGAACTTTTTCAGAGCATCGATCTGCCGTTCAATGACCCGCGTAACGCCGCCTTCCCGCAGATGATAATGGACAATAACCAGTTTCATATCAGGTATAGAGAGAGACACCCGCTGAATCAACGGCAACAATGAGGGGCATGTCCTGCACTGTCAGACGACGTACCGCCTCCGGACCGAGATCGGGATAGGCAACCACCTCTGCAGCCGTTACAGACCGGGATATCAGGGCCGCAGCACCTCCCACAGCGGCAAAATAGACTGCTCCTGCTCTTGTCATGGCATCGATCACGTTCTGTCCCCGCGGCCCCTTGCCGATCATTCCGGTGAGACCGCATTCCCCGATAAGACGCGGCGAGTAGGGATCCATGCGATAACTGGTTGTGGGTCCGGCCGAACCGATGGGATCCCCCGGTTTTGCCGGCGAGGGCCCCACAAAATAGATAATACTGTTGCGCAGTTCCACGGGCAGGGGCTTTCCCGCATCGAGAAGGTCACAAAAGCGTTTATGTGCGGCATCACGGGCAGTATAGATATCACCGCTGAGTTCAACCCGGTCTCCCGCATGCAGGGTGCGCAGAACATCCTGTGTCAAAACTGCAGATATTTTTCGTACACTCATAGAACGACCTCACTGTGGCGGGCGGCATGGCAATTGAGATTTACGGCAACGGGAAGCTGTGCAATATGGCAGGGATGGGTTTCGATATGCACGGCAAGCGCCGTGGTACTCCCGCCAAGACCCTGGGGGCCGACACCGGAAGCATTCACCCGTTCAAGAATTTCTTTTTCCAGATCTGCATACCGCGGATCCTCATGAACAGACCCGAGGGGACGCAGCAGGGAATGCTTGGCAATTTCACAGCATTTTTCAAGGGTTCCGCCGATCCCCACACCGACAATGGTCGGAGGACAGGGATTACCTCCGGCGCAAACCACCGTATCAACGACAAAATCCACAACCCCCTGCGGGCCGTCGGCCGGCTTAAGCATGGCCGTGCGGCTCATATTTTCCGAACCGCCCCCCTTGGGCGCCAGCACAATTCTCAGATTGCTTCCGGGAACCTCTTTGACGTGAACCACGGCGGGAGTATTATCTCCCGTGTTTTTACGGTCAAAGAGAGGATCCCGGACAATTGATTTTCGCAGATACCCATCGGTATAGCCGGCACGAACACCCGCATTACATGCTTCAAAAAGAGTCTCTCCCGTAATCCGGCAGTCCTGCCCCTGTTCGATAAAGAAAACCGCAAAGCCGGTATCCTGACAGATCGGCCGCTCTTCATTTGCCGCAATATGCGCATTATCAACACATTGACGAAGTATCGACGCTCCAATCTCCGATTCTTCTTCGGCGGCACAGTATTTCAGGCGCTCCATGACATCCTCAGGCAGATCAAAGGCCGCCTTCAGGCAGAGATCACGCACAGCTGCAGAAATGACTGAACTCTGAATTTCTCGCATTACATCTCCTTTATTATCTCCGGGGAAATATATATCAGGCGGAAAGCCGATTGAATCATGGATACCACGGGGAAACAAATGGTGCGTATGCAGCTGTCATGCTGCCGTGGAAAAGCAGCTGTGGACTGGCCAAATAACTGCACTCTGACCGGCCGGGCCGGGGAGGCAGGGATTTTATCCGGAGAGTTTTACCGATAGAAGAGCAAGGCCGCAGGAGAGGTCTTCCTTTTGCACAACCACGGAATCGGGAAGATTCAGGCGTACAGAACTGAAATCCCAAATACCGCGGATCCCGCTTTCCACCATGAGATCGGCGATATCCTGCGCATACATATCAGGAACAGTAATGATGCCCAGCTTAATCTTCATCCGCCGTGCAAGGTCGCGAAACCGATCAATATGGAGCACCTCCGTACCATTGACAGGATGGTTGACAATATCCGGATCCCGATCGAAGGCGGAGACAATATTAAGCCCGCGTTCGTGAAACCCGCCGTACCCCAGCAGGGCCGATCCCAGAGCGCCGGCCCCGACCAGAAAAGCATCGTTGATGCGTGTCCACCCGAGGGAGCTGCGAATAGCATGCATGAGTTCATTCAGGGGAAAGCCGCGCTTGGGAATCCCCGCAACTCGGGTGTAGGCCATATCCTTGCGGACCTGTATCGCCTTCAGCCCAAGGCGGCGGGCGATAACCGTGGCGGAAACCCAGAGAGTACCTTCCTTTTTCAGCTTCTCCAGCTCGGAAAGATAGAGGGGAAAACGCTTGACCGTGGGAACGGGAACTCCCCGCATATCAGCTTCAGCCATATTGCTCCTATTCTGTACAGACCATTGTGATGATAAAATAGTATGCGCTGAATAAAAAACAAACAGTAACCGCTGTCATTCATATATATTTTTATCGATATTTATTTATCTAATTATGCCGGAGGCCGCCGATGGAGATAGAAATATGTATGGGAAGTTCCTGTTTTTCCCGGGGAAACGATGAAACCCTGCGCCGCATTGAAGAAATGCGCTCCGGCATTGAAGATTCCCTCTCAGTCAATCTGAAGGGCTGCCTCTGCATGGACCGGTGTTCTGCGGGCCCCAATATTCGCATTGACGGAACCCTTTACGGAGAGCTGAACCCGGACTGTGTGGAAGACCTTATTCGTTATCACCTGGAGCGGAGGCAGTAATGCAGGCACCAATATACACCGAAAGAACGGTCTGCCAGGATTGCTATAAATGTCTGCGTCACTGTCCGGTTAAAGCCATTGAAGTAAAAGATTCCAGTGCCGTGGTAAACCACACCCTTTGCATTTTCTGCGGAAAATGTATTTCCGTATGCCCGGTTCATGCTAAGAAAGTCCGCACCGATACGGAACGGGCACGGCAGCTTCTTTCTCTCAATGACCGGGTTATTCTCAGCATCGCCCCCAGCTGGCAGGCGGAATTTGACTGCTCAGCTCAGGAAATGATCCGCCGGTGTCGGGCACTGGGCTTTTACGGCGTCTCCGAAACTGCCCTCGGTGCAGAAACGGTAACGCGCCGTCAGATAGAAGACGACAAAAACGGCGGCCTTTCCATCAGCTCCGCCTGCCCCACCGTGGTGGAACTGATCAGCAAATACGCTCCCTCTCTCCTGCCGGCCCTTTCCGGTATTGCTTCTCCCCTCATGGAGCATGCTCAAATGTTGCGGGAACTCTACGGTGCAGATACGCGGATTGTTTTTGCCGGACCCTGTGTCTCCAAAAAACTGGAAGCTGATGACCCAGGGACAGCTGTTGATATTTCTCTAACGTTCCGTGAACTGCGGGAATGGTTCGAACACTGCCCGGAAACAGCTCCTTCAGACAGTGAAACAGACCGGTTTATCCCCTTTGATGCGGCCCGCTCCGCTCTTTTCCCCGTGGAAGGAGGGATGATCGATCTTATGCAGGAATTCAAATCCCCCAGGGAGGGACTCTCTCTTTCCGGAATTGATTCTGTAATGGAAGCACTCCATGATCCGGAGCTGGAAAAAATGGACATCTTCCTTGAGCTGCTCTCGTGCCGCGGCGGCTGCATCAACGGCCCGGGCTGCTCCTCCGGGACAGGGATCATCCGCCGGGAACGGCAAATCCGGCAGAATGCAGCCGCACGAATTCTCCAACGCAAAGAGCTCACTGATATCCAGTCTGCCGCAGCACTTCCGGCCCCCGACAGGAAAGCTGCGCAAAAAAACGATTTTCCGGAAGAAGAGATTACCGCAATACTCAGAACGATCGGAAAAAGAAACCGTGAAGATGAGAAAAACTGCTCCGGCTGCGGATATAATTCATGCCGTGATTTTGCCCGGGCGGTTCTTGCAGGAAAGGGGGAGGTGAACATGTGTGTCACCTACATGCGTCAGCGGGCGGAACGCAAAAGCGATGCCCTGTTGAAAACAATGCCATTGGCTGTTGTCATGATGGACAGAGCCCGACGTATTACCGAATGCAACGCCAAATTTCTGGAAACCTTCACGGATATGGATTTTGCGCCGGATGAACGGGCGATCCATAACGCCGCACAGCTGCCCGTCAGTAATTTTATCGGTGATGATTCCTTTCTGCAGCGCTTTATCGAAAGCGATACGGCCGCCCAGGAACGTAAAACCCGTACGGCCGGACGGATATTTCGCACCCTCCTCTTTTCTGCAGGGGGACAATACGGTGCAATTTTTCAGGATATTACCACACCGGCCGTAAAAGCGGAAACGGTGGTGCGCAAAACAGAAGAGGTGATCAGAAAAAACCTCAACAGCGTGCAGAAAATAGCGTCTCTTCTGGGAGAAAACGCCGCTGAAACCCAATTGATTCTGAATTCTGTTATCGATGTATTTGAAGTTCCCCGCAACTCCACCGGGGAGGAGGAATGACGTCCCGTCCCTTTGTTGAGCTTGATTACTGCCAGATATTTAAAGAAGGCGAACACATCGGCGGTGATGTATTTCTGCAGGAACGGCGCAAAGATCCGCACCGCATTGTATCCACCCTTTCCGACGGTCTGGGAAGCGGAGTCAAAGCCAATGTCCTTGCCAGCCTGACGGCGAATATGGCGCAGAAGTTCACCCTTGCCGAACAGGATATCCGTCTTTCCGCAGAGATTATCATGAATACCCTTCCCGTCTGTCGGGAGCGCAAGATCAGTTATGCCACCTTTACCATGACCGATATGGATCATACGGGACGGGTCCGCATTATCGAATATGATAATCCCCCCTGTATTCTCATTCGCGGCGGAAAAACAGTGGAAATCCCCGTCAGAGAAATCCGCCTGCGCCGGGAGCGGGCTTTCCGCGAAGAAATACTGCGCTATTCGGAAATACATATGCAACCGCAGGACCGGCTGATATTTTTCTCCGACGGCCTCTCTCAGTCCGGTATGGGGACCGCTGCCTACCCCCTGGGCTGGCGGTGGAAAACCATCTGCCGTACAGCGGAACAGATTCTTTTACAAAATCCGGAAATATCTGCACGGGATCTCTCATCAGATCTTGCCCGCCGGGCTCTGCGAAACGACGGATACGCCGCTCGGGATGATATTACCTGTGCGGTTACCTACCTGCGCACACCCCGCAAAACCCTGGTGGTGACAGGGCCGCCCATCGAAAAGGAAGCTGACCGTGAAATTGCAGGAATCTGTAACTCCTTTGACGGCAAAAAAGTTATTTGCGGCGGAACGACTGCCACGATTCTTTCCCGAGAGTTTGACACCCCTATCACAATCGACCTCTCCGATCGTAACAGAATCGTTCCGCCCTGTTCTCATATGCAGGGTTTTGATCTTGTAACTGAAGGAATGCTGACCCTCTCCAAAACAGCAGAATATCTTCAACAGCGGGACACCCACCGAACAACGGCAGAGAACGCCGCGCGGCGTCTGGCCCATCTGATGGTACACAGCGATGAGATTCATTTTCTGGTGGGCACCAAGATCAACGAGGCCCATCAGGATCCCAATATACCCATGGAAATGGGAATCCGACGAACCTTAATCCGAAGAATACAGTCAATTCTGGAAAAACAATACCTGAAAGAAACCGTAATCAGGTTTATATAAGGAGCATCAATTATGGAAAAAAAACTGACCCTTACCCTGTGTACCGGAACAACCTGTTTTGTCATGGGAGGCTCGGACCTCCTGACGATTGAAGAATATTTGGAAAACAGCATAACGGAAAACCTTTCAATTAAAGGATCTCCGTGTCTTGGCTACTGTAAACAATTTCGTGATATGAAGCCTCCCTTTGTCGTATTTGACGGAGAAGTACTCAGCTCCGTCACCCTGCCCCAACTGGTAAAAAAAATCAATGATCGATTTCGCAGGGAGGGCCGGTGATTACCATCAATAACGGAACAACCCATATTCGCCGTGAACTGGGCGGTGAGCTTGTGCGTCATTTCATGGAGGATCGTCTGGACCAACTGGATGCCCTCCCCGTGAAGATGCGTCCCCGCACTGCGCAGTTCCATCGCTGCTGTGTGTACAAAGACCGCGCCATGATTCGCTACCGCCTTCTGGCTCTCATGGGTATTTCAATCGAACAGGATGACGATGAAACCCGCCCCCTCACGGATTTTGCCCACAGTGCCCTGCAGAGAGAAAATGCGCCAAATCCAGTGCTGACGGTCATCGACATGGCGTGCAGCTCCTGCGAGGGCGGAGTACACCGGGTCACTGATCTGTGCCGCGGCTGCGTTGCCCGGCCCTGTGCCAATAACTGCCCCGTTGATGCAATCACCATTCGCCGCGGCCGCGCCGAAATTGACGATGAACGCTGTATTAACTGTGGTAAGTGTCAGAAAGTATGCCCCTACAACGCCGTGGTCTACCGTCCGGTGCCCTGCGAGGAACAATGTCCCGTCGGCGCCATTGCCAAGGATGAGACCGGACGGGCGGTGATCGATTACAAACGCTGTATTTTCTGCGGACGCTGCACCAGATCCTGCCCCTTCGGTGCAGTCATGGAGCGCAGTTCCCTGCTGGATACCGCACGTCTGCTGAAACAGGGCCGTAAAACAGTCGCCTGTGTTGCACCATCCATTACGGGACAATACCCCGGCTCCATGGAACAGATCACCGCCGCCCTGCATACGCTCGGCTTTCATGCGGTTCTGGAAGTTGCCGCCGGTGCTGACCGGACAATTCGCGAGGAAGCCCGGGAATTCATACATCTGCAGAATGAAGGACAGTCAATTATGGGAACATCCTGCTGTCCGGCCTACACCGAAGCAGTTCGCAAGCATGTCCCCGCCTTTGAGGCCTCCGTATCTGCAACGGGCACTCCCATGTTCTACACGGTGGAAGAGGCGCGCCGAAATTATCCAGACCACACAGTGATCTTTATCGGTCCCTGCGTGGCGAAAAAACATGAGGCCCTTCGTGACAGCTCTGCAGATTATGTGCTCACCTTTGAGGAACTGGGCATTCTCTTTATGAGTATGGAGGTCAGTTTTGATGCATTGCAGAATGAGTCCTTTGCCTCACCGACAGCATCCGCCCATGCCCGCGGCTTTGCTGCTGCAGGGGGCGTAAGTGCAGCCGTATCCGCAGAAGTCCGCCGGCAAAACGGCCCCGACCTGACGCCCGTTCTGATTAACGGCCTGAACAGAAAAGGCCTGAATATGCTGAAAGCGGCTGCCGCCGGTAAGGCGCGGGGCAATCTTATTGAGGTCATGTCCTGCGAAGGCGGCTGCATCAACGGGCCGGGAATCTGCAGTAACCCCGGAGTAAGCCGAAAGAAACTGAAAGAATACATTGCTGCGACAGCGGAAAAAACAGAACAACAGCACATACAGAAATGATGGAAAGGTGACTTCCGCCGGAATCGGCGGGAGTCTGCCCCTCTTTTCTCAACGCCTTCAGCAGCAGGAGAACTGCTACATGGCTGATACAATGACGCGGAAAATGCTTTCAGTCCCCACCCGTTGTATCAATTTCATCGAAAACCCGCATCACCGCTGCCGTCTCAGCACGGAGTTTTCGACGAATATTTTCTTCGAACTCATGAATTTTTTCCTGTTCGGCCCGCCGTTGAATATCCTCAGCAATCTCTGCCAAAAGCGGGCAGGCAAGATTTAAGGCAGTCCCTTTCAGAGTGTGTGCACTCTCCCGCAGGCCGGAAATATCCGCTTCATCAAGGGCCGTTTCAATCGCCTGTTCCAGCGCGGGTATCTGCTGTCGTGCCATGTCAATAATACTATTGAGAAGAGAATCTCTTCCGGCAGTACGCTCTGAAAGTTCATCAATATTGCAGTGCTCATACTTCTTCTGCACCTGATATGCAGTATCAGGCGACGCAGCATCAGATTCTGCCTTTTTTGTTTCATCCAGCACCAAATACCGGTACACCATTTCGGTCATACGGGATTCAACAACAGGCTTGCTGAGATAATCATCCATTCCGGCCCGGCGACATCGCTCCTCCTCCCCTTTCACGGTTCCTGCGGTCAGGGCAATTATGGGCACAGGATGAGCACCGTTTTCTTTCCTCTCGATGGAGCGAATCCTGCGGGCTGCTTCATACCCGTCCAGGCGGGGCATCTGAATATCCATGAGAATCAGATCAGGCCTCTCCTGAACAAACAGATCAACAGCTTCCTTCCCGTCAGAAGCTTCCAGAATTTCGCTGTTTGGAAAATTCGTACTGACAACAGTTTTGGCGAGAACACGGTTTATCTCGTTATCTTCGGCAACCAATACAGTATACGCCATGGAGGAGGATTTGACCGAGCGGGATTCCCTGCTCTGAGTCATGGCATCCCACGGTCCTGATTCTGAAGTGGATTTACCCTCAAGCGTGTCAAGCATGGAATAAAAGGGAATCATCTTGACCGGCTTCACCATACAGTAGCGAACCCCCAGGCGCTCACACTCCTGATGAATAAAAGCATCATCGGAGGAACTGTGCATAAAAATAAGCGGTCCATCTGCAGGCCGATCCATGGAAGAATGAATGGAACGAATCAGTTCGAGACCATCCATTTCCGGCATATGATAATCCACAATAAGCAGATCCAGGGAATCAACTGCACCGAGGATTTCCAGGGCCTCCCTGGCGCCGGCCGCCTCCAGAGAGGATACACCGCGGTAGGCCAGCATGTCATGCAGAATTTTTCTGTTTGTCCTGTTATCATCAACGATGAGGGCCCGCTCAATTTTCTCCGTCGGGGGCGTTGGAACAACACAGGGGCCTTGCGCTGTAAGGGCGAGATCAAAATAGAAACATGCCCCTTCTCCTTTCCTGCTTGTAAGCTGCAGTGAACTTCCCATCTTTTCCAGAAGCCGGCGGGAGATGGAAAGGCCAAGTCCTGTCCCTCCATACCTGCGGGTTGTTGACGTATCGGCCTGCGTAAAGGAGCTGAATATTTTCTTTTGTTTTTCCGGGCTGATACCGATGCCGGAATCCTTTACAATAAAACGCAGAGAAATCTCATTTTTACGCATTTCCCCACGGGGATAGACGCGAAAAAGGATCTCCCCCCGTTCCGTAAATTTAACGGCATTACTCAGAAGATTGGCAAGAATCTGACGAAGACGCATGGAATCAATACGTACAAACCCGGGAATGCGGGGAGAAATATCAGTAAGAAACTCAAGGCCTTTTTTATGAATTCGGTATTTAAGCATATCCGTTAATTCATCAACAAGGGCGAAAAAATCGGTCCGTTCATAAAAGAGCTCCAGCTTTCCCGCTTCAATTTTGGAAAAATCAAGAATATCATTGATAAGATCCATGAGATGATGGGAGGAACTCTGTACAATCTGAGTGTACTCGCGCTGTTTGGCAGTAAGAGATGTGTTCAGTAAAAGATCGCTGAAGCCGATAACGCCGTTCAGGGGCGTGCGGATTTCATGACTCATATTTGCAAGAAACTCACTCTTTGCCCGGTTCGCCTCTTCTGCAGCATCCTTGGCCTGAGCCAAGGCGATCTCCGTTTCTTTTCGGGTTGAAATATCCTGCAAAAAGGATAGAATTTTATCGGGACCAATTTTTTGTGAATTAATTAGCCCCCATATAGATGAACCATCTTTGCAGTATACGTGCACATCCCCCCGGGCCTGCTGATTATTCAGGACCATGGCGAAGAGGGACATACTCTGCTCAAGATTATCCGTGTGAGTAATATCGGAGATCTTCAGTTCCTGCAGCTCCTGCCGGGAATAACCAAGGATATGTTCCGCCGCAGGATTGCAATCCAAAAAACCGCCCTTTGTATCATGTATAAAGATTGCCATGGGCGCTTTGTTGATGTATTCGCGCAATTCCTGTTCACGCTGTATCCGAAGGTTCTGCTCTTCTTTCCAGGTGCTGATATTTACGGAGGTCGTTGCAACCAGCTTTCTGCCGGTCAGTTTATCATCAAAGAAGGTGGCCGTTGTCAGCATGGGAAAGACTGAGCCGCTTTTATGCAAATGCCATGTTTCACCGGTGAAGGTTCCCTGATTATAGATTTTAGTCATCACGGCGGTATTCAGTTCTTCCAGCTGGCGGGACGTATGAAAAAGCTCCAGACCTTTATCAGCAACCTCTTCACGGTCATAGCCGTGCACCCAGGCGCTGTATTCATTCAGGTACAGAATGGATAAATCCTCCGGATCGACAATGCCGGCGGCAAAGCGGGCACTTTCAAAGATTGTACGAAACCGGGCAAGATCTGAATAAACACGACGTATTTCCGTCACATCTTCTTTTACATCCATGAAGCTGATAATATTTCCCCGGTGATCCAGTATCGGTGAAATGACGGATTTATCCCAGTAACTGGTGCCGTCTTTACGGCGGTTACAAAGCTCCCCTGCCCATCGTTTACCCCCGCTGATACGCTGCCAGAGCTCGGTAAAAGTTCTGTTCGGAGTCTTTCCCGATTTCAGAATCCGGGGATTTCTGCCCCGAACCTCATAAAGGGAGTATCCGGTCATTTCGGTAAATTCCGGGTTGACGTACTCAATGGTACCGCGGGGATCAGTAATCATAATCGCCCGGGGGTTCTGCTCCATTGCCTGATACAGCTTCTGCATTTCCCGTTTACTTTCAACTTCTTTGGTGATATCACGGTGAGAACCGGCCATACGCACGGGGATTCCCCGTTCATTCCGGAAGGCCTCCCCCCGGGAAAGGATCCACACATAATGCCCGGATTTATGGCGCATACGAAACCGCAGTTCAAAATGGTCACGTTTTCCCGCAAGATACTCATCGACAAAGGCCATTACATCATGGCGGTCGTCATCGTGAAGAAGATCCGTAAAGGTATCAAAGGAATTGGGTAATTCCGCATCACCGTAGCCAAGCATTTCTTTCCAGCGCTGTGAAAGCCAGAGAGATCCCCTCTGCAGATTCCAGTCCCATACCCCGTCATTGATTCCTCTGACAATTAATTCAAGCTGTTCCTTGCGATCAAAAAGGGATTGCACAGGACACTTCACATCCTCTTTCTGTTTGCTCCACTGAAAATGAATAATAAATTCATTCCCGTTAAAAACAGATGCACAACACTGAATGGGATGATTGTGTAAAACCATTCCTGTTTTATGGGCAACACCATCGGAATGTACACGCCTGCATAATTCTGCAATACCCGCATACATCTTCGGATACTCCTGTAGCAGTTCCGACAGGAGCACTGCTTTCTGAGAACTGACCGGAGGAGTACGCAGGAGACGGTAAAAGCCGGCATCCGCCCTGCAGATTTCCAACAGCGGTGATGGTGACGAAGTGCAGCAGTTGCTGTATTGATATTTCAGGTAAAGAAAAGCAGTCACACATCCTCCGGAGTAACAGAGTCAACTGAAGAATAAGTATATCATCTACCTCTGCATTGATCAATATCTTTCAGTTAACCGTACAAATGTTCTCCCAAACTTTCACGCACCGGACAACACGGATACAGTTGAAATCAAAAAAGGCCCCCGAAAAACGGGAGCCTCAGGGCATCAATATGATGCTGAACCTCAGTCCTCAACGAGTTTGTACGACCCGTCTTCATCATGCACCTCACGACCTGTGACGGGCGGATTGAATCCGCAGATCAGCCGCATTTCCTCAAAAGCACGGAGAATATGGCGATCATGGTTATTCAGCAGGTAGATCGTTCCATTTTCAATGGGATGCACTTCGCCGGTGGCAAGATCCTTGATTTCACCCCTCCCCTGCACACAGTATACTGTTTCCAGGTGGTTTTTATACCAGAGATGAAGATCATGCCCCGGATGAATGAGGGTATCGTGAAAGGAAAAACCCATATTATCATCCTTCAGGGAGAGACGGCGACTGGTCCAGCCGCCCTCGGGATCCTTTACTTCACGATCGGTTCCCAAAACATCATCTTTAAGAGTGCGTACTATCATACTACCCTCCTATGAAAGCTCGGCAATGGATTTTTTGATAATTGCCAGACCTTCATGGAGCTCATCATCAGAGATAGTCAGAGACGGAAGAAGCTTCAGAACCTCATCAAAGGAACCGCAGGTCTCGGTGATAAGCATCTTCTCAAAGTTTTTCTCTGAAAGATTACCGGCATTTTCGGGGTTTTTCATAACAATACCCCATACCATACCGCGACCGCGAATTTCTTTAATAATCGAGGGAAACTCTTTCGCATACGATTTCAGAGTATCCTCGATAATCTTACCCTTGCGGGTAACTTCTTTGGAGAAGGAATCATCCTTCCAGTAGGTTTTGATCAGTTCTGCGGAAGCAAGAAATGCAAGATTGTTTCCGCGAAAGGTCCCCGTATGCTGCCCCGGTTCCCACACATCCAGCTCGGGACGGAAAAGGAGCAGAGCCATGGGAAGCCCGCCACCAATAGATTTTGACAGACAGACCATATCCGGCTTAATGCCGGCTTCTTCAAAACTGAAGAATTTAC